>NZ_KV792497.1:51384-89786 GCF_001808215.1 Serratia sp. HMSC15F11 | reverse complement strand
CGGTTTAGCAAGGCAATGAAATAATATCCGACGCCTACGACAAAATGCTGGATTTGGCGGATAACCTCGGAGAGTGGCTGCAACAGGCGCCGCTGAACCTGGACGACGAACAGCGCGAAGGGCTGAGCTTCTTCCTGGCAGAGAATAAGGACGCACTGGGTCTGATTTTGCGCGGCGCATCACCGGCGGAAACCGGCAAAAAACCGACGGAAGCGAAAGCGAAAAAAGCGCTCTCTAACTCAAAAGAGGGATCTGCGTCAGAAAAGCAAGCGGCATAATGACTTATGTTGCGGTGTTGTGATGAAAAAGGATCTAAAATGAGCCGTGAAATAACTTTCTTCAGCCGCTTTGAGCAAGACATTCTGGCCGGGCGTAAAACCATCACCATTCGGGATGCCAGTGAGTCGCACTTCGAACCGGGTGAGGTATTGCGCGTAAGCCGCAATGAAGACGGCGTATTTTTCTGCTTTATCGAAGTGCTGTCGGTAACGCCGGTGCGCCTGGATGCGCTGACCGAACGCCACGCACAGCAGGAGAACATGTTGCTGGGCGAGCTGAAGCAGGTGATCAAGGAAATCTATCCGGGCCTGGATGCGCTGTTTGTCATCGAGTTCGTCAAACGGTAACTCTTTGCCGAAACCCTGTTGTGAGCCAGGGATGGGCGCCCGGATAGCGCTAATCACAACGGGAGGACATATGAAAAAAACGGGTTTGGCTATCGCCTTGTTGGCCATGATGGGAGCATCGACTGCGGTGTGGGCGCAGGATCAAGAGCAACGCACCGCCAAGGTGGGGCAGTGTGCCGGTCTGCAGCCGGCGGATATTGCCGCTCAGGTCAAGCGTGATTTCTTGCAGAACCGCATCACGCGCTGGGAGGCGGACAAAAAGCTGCTGGGCACCGCAACCCCGATCGCTTGGGTCAGCCCGGATGCCATCACCGGCAAGGATCAGGTGTGGCAGGTGCCGCTGACGGTGCGGGGTACCAAGATGGATAAAACCTACAGCGTGACACTCAACTGCAACACCGGCGAGATTGCCTACAGCGCGCCGCAGTAATACTTTCCCGTAATAAAAAGCCCGCCGATCGGCGGGCTTGATACATCAAGACGCGGTCAGTCGCTAAACGGGATCACCAACTCACCCGGTTTCACTTCCAATCCCTTCGCCAGTTTTTTCGCCAGCGCTTCGGTTTTGCTGTTGTCAGGATTCAGCACATAAGCCGGCTTTTGGTCGAAGTAAGACTTCAGCGACTGGTTCAGGTATGGCGTCAGCGCTTTCATCACCGTCTGCATTTTTTCCGGCTGCACGCTGTAATCGGTCAACTCCATATCCTTCAGGTAAATGGCGCCCTGCGCACGGTCGTAAACCGGCTGCGCTTTCAGCGTCAGCTTCAGGTCCGCCACCTGCGGGCCGAGAATCGACGTGATGTTGACCTTGGCGTCGCCGGAAAGGGTGACTTTACCCGGTTCGCTGCGACCGATCTGGCTTTGCAGCTGAGTCAGCACGATGTTGGCGTCCACCAGGCCGGGCACGCCGATCTGCTTCTGATAGTCGTTGTGTTTCTGCAGGTAATCATTCACTTCCTGCTCGCTCAGGGTGTATTGGGTCAGTTGATTGCAACCGGCCAATACGCCGGCGAACAGCAGGGCGGCTGCGCCCATCAGGATCTTCTTCATTCATGCCTCATTGCGACTGCTGGCGAAAAGTGCTGCAGATAATTGATTAATCATTATAAACGTTCCGCCTGCGAGTGAAAACGGCAGGCGGCGATGTGCAGAGGATAGTGCGCGCAAAAGCGGGCGAGACCTATCGGATAACGCCGAAAGCGTCAGCGCCGCAGCCGCAGCGCCAAGAGCACCACGCCGGCCAGGCAGGCTGCGCCCCCCAACAGCGGGAACAGCGGAATGCCCCACAGCCGCAGCGACGAATGCATCAGATAAGGCGCCAGCCCCAGGGCAAAAGCGGCGGTAACGATGGCGATGGCCAGGGTCACGGCGGCGCGTTCCAGCGCTTTGCTCAGCTGGCCGAGGTTACTGACGTTGATATCGGCATTGAGTCGCCCGCGTTTTAGGCGGCGAACCAATAGCCGCAGAGTTTGCGGCAGCTCTTCTCCGGCATCGAGCGCTTCCCCACCCAGGGCCAGCAGCCGCTGGCGCACGGCGTCGGGGGCGTAGCGCTGCAGCACCGTTTGTTGCAGCATCGGCTTGAGCGTGGCCACGATGTCGAAGGCCGGATCCAGCCGATGCAGTACGCCGTCGGCGGTGATTAATGCCTTGAACAGCAGCACCAGATCGGGCGGCAGCGCCAGCTGGTGTTCGCGCGCCATCACCAGCAGGTCGGTCAAGGCTTTACCCAGCGTCAGGGTGGCGGCGGCCTGTTTGTCGAGAAAGTTTTGTGCCGCCAACTCCAAATCCATCAGGTCCAACGGTTCGCTATCCGACCAGGCGATCAGCGTGTTGACGATCCCTTCGGACTGGCGATCGGCGATGGCCTGCAGCAGCAGGAGCAACTGGTTACGCCGCCGCTCGGACAGCTGGCCCACCATGCCGAAGTCGATAAAACCGACGCGGTCACCGCTCAGCGCCATGACGTTGCCGGGGTGCGGATCGGCGTGATACAGCCGATGCTCCAGCACCATGCTCATAAAGGCGCGGGCGCCGCGTTGCGCCAGCAGCGGGCCGTCAAAGCCCGCCGCCGCCAGCTTTTCAGGGTTTTCCGGCGCGGTGCCGGGCAAGTATTCCTGCACTAACAGGCGGGGCGAAGAGTATTGCCAATAGATTTTCGGCACGACCACGTCGGGTTGACGCGCGAACATCCCGGCAACGCGGTCGCAGTTATGCCCTTCGTGGGTCAAGTCCAGCTCGTGATTGAGCGCCGTTGCCAACGCTCTGACCATCTGCCGCGGCCGATAACGCGCCAGCGCCGGGCTCTGCTGCTCCACGCTCTCCGCCAGCGAGGCCAGCAGCCGCAGATCGGCGTGGATGGTTTTCGCCAGACCGGGTCGCAACACTTTTACCACTACCTGTTCGCCGCTGTGCAAGCGCGCGCGGTAGATTTGCGCCATCGACGCCGCGGCCAGCGGCGTGCGATCGAATTCGGCAAATCGCTGCTCGGGCTCGCCACCCAGATCGGCGATGATTTGCGGCGCCAGCGTTTCCCATGGCAACACCGCCGCCTGGCTGTGCAGGCGATCCAGTTCGTCGGTCCAGGCCGGATCCAGGAGGTCAGAGCGCGTGGCCAGAATCTGGCCGAATTTGACGAAGGTGGGGCCCAGCGCCTCGAGCGCTTCACGCAGCCGCTCAGGCAGGGTTTGTGCATCCTGCGGGGCGGCTCCGCCGCGGGCGCCGCGTAACAAGGCCCCCAGGCCCAGCAGGCGCAAAACGTCTTGCAGACCGTAACGAATCAGAACGGAGGTTATTTCCTTCAGCCGCGCCCGGTCGCGGGCGGTGGCGAGCACCATTTTCAACATCAGTACGCCATATCCTTATTTGTCATTCTCGAACGTTATTGTTCCATATCCAGCAGCAACGGCACCTCGCTGCGCTGCGCCATGCGGTTGCGGTAGGCTTCCACGTTGTCCGGCAGCGCAACTCCGGCGACGATCGATAACGAGCGCAACAGCGGGAACAGGTGAATGTCGTCCTCGGACAGCTCACCGTTTACCGCGTCGGTGGAGACGATCAGCGGCGACAGCGTTTGCAGGTCGGCTTCCAGCTCGGCGATCAGATCGGCACTGTTGGCGAGATGCTCGGCAAAATCACCAATAGCCGCCTGTTTCTTATCAATAAAGTAGCGGCGGGCGCTGTCGGTGGCAAACTCTTCGAAATCGGCATGCGCAATACGCGGCAGCAGCAATTTGGCGCTGTAACTGTCGACCCGCTGCAGCCACTCGGCAATGGCCGGATTGGTGCTGCCGGTCAGCACCGGCTTGCCGTCCAGGCGATCGACATAGCGCACGATATCCAGGCTTTCCGGCATCGCTTCGCCGTCGTCTTTGACCAGGATCGGCACCATTTTTGCGCCGATCAGGTTGACCGGGGTCGTCTCATCGTCGTTGAGCAAGGTGACCAGCCGAATCGGCTGGCGCTTCAGGCCAAAAATCATGCGGGCTTTAACGCAGAAGGGGCAATGATCGTAAATGAACAGTTTCATGCTTGCTCCGGGTTGTCAGGTTTTAACAGCAATAGTTACCACAGCTTACCGAGGCTGTCTTGAAGCGCGTGTGTTGGATGGTGCGTTATTGCGACATTGCCCGCGCAACAGGCGCGGGCGAGGGGCGTTATTTCTTGGTCGGTACCGAGTTGAGCACATCGATCAGGTGAATGCGGGCCTGTTCCAGATCGACCTGATCGCGCTCGTTGGCGGCGGAGACGACCTGCAGCTGTTTGATGATATCGCTTTTCAGCGCGCTGTCGCCGGCGATGATGTGGGCCAGCGCTTTTTCCACCAGGGTAGAGCGCGCATAAATCATGCGCAGGTTCAGTATCATATGTTCGAGCAGTTGCGGTAACTTCGCTTCTTCAATCATGCCTACGGGCTCCTGTGGGTTTTTACTAACAGGATAGCAGCTGTTGCCGATTCGGCCGGATTTCTATGGCGTTAACCGCCGGGAAGCAGCATTGACGCACTGCGCCGCGGGCTGAACTGCCAGTACAGTGCCAGCAACGTAGCGAAGCCTACTGCCCCCAGCAGCAACCAGGGCAGCTCCGGCATGTTCATCGTCCGCCCGGTATCGTACATCCAACCGCCGCCGGTATAACCCAACGCGCCGCCCAGCGCCAGACCCAGGCGGCTAAAGCCCATATAACTGCCGCGCGCACGCGGATCGGCCAGCGAAGCGCTCAGCGTTTCGCGCGCCGGTTCGGCGATGATCGATCCCAGATAGAAGCAACAGATCAGCGTGAACACGCCCTGCAAACTGGTGGCGAGACCGATCGGCAGCAGGCTGAGCGTCATCAGCAACAGGCCCGCCATCAGGCGCTGCTCAAGCCGGAAGTGTTTTTCTCCCCAACGCGCCAGCGGATAGAGCAGCGACAACGACAGCGCCGCTTCAATCGCATACATCCATTTCACCGCCGCCGGTGAACCGGCGATTTCGTTGACCACGATCGGCATCATCAGCATCACCTGTACCGCTAACATGTAATAACCGGTCAGCGTCAAGACATAGGTGAGAAAGCGGCGATCGCGCAGGACCCGCAACATGCCTTCCTTCATCGGTATGCGCACGGTAGAGATGCGGTAAGCCGGCAGTAGCCAGGCATTCCAACCGGCGGCCAGCACGAAGATCGCCGCCCCGACCCAGCAGACAAAGTGAAAATCGTACTGCAGCAGCCAACTGCCGATCAGCGCGCCGACCACCGCGCCGGCGCTGTCCTGCATCATCAGCAGCGAGAAAAAGCGGCCGCGCTCGTGCGGACGGGTCAGTTTGATCACCAAAGCGGTACGCGGCGGATCGAATAACGTGCCGCCGAGGGCGGAAAGCGCACAGGAGAACCACAGGATCCAGGGCTCATCGGCCATCGCCATGGTGGCGAACCCGGCGGCGCGCAGCAACATGCCGGTAACGATCATCGGCTTGGCGCCGAAACGATCGGCAATGGCGCCGCCAAAGATGCCGAGCCCTTGTTGCAACAGCTGGCGCAAACCCAGCGCGATGCCGACGATCAGCGCCGCCCATCCTAATTGATCGACAAAGCGGATCGAAATAAGCGGAAAAACGACAAAGAAGCCTAACACCACCAGCAGGTTATCGAGCAACAGAAAATATTTACCCAAGCTGCGCGCTTGCGACACCAGAGACATGCTTCACCATGAGCATTCAAGAAAGAAGGGGAGACAGCTGTTCCATTCTCTACCCAATTCCCGTACGGCGACAGGGGTGGCATAGATAATATTTTTTTATCGTCAAGGTGTTACCTGGGCTGCAAAATTGGCGGAAAAACGCCGTAAAACGCGTATTCGGCGATTTACTGAGCGGCCGGGATTTTACCTCGGGGGCGGGCTACGGTTATATTGAATGCAGGGAAGCGCAGTTCTGCGGCGCTATTGGCAAAATAAAACCATGGCAAAAGCTCGACACAGGATAATGATCCGCTCGGCTTCCTAATAAATACTTCTTATCGAACCGTTTTGACTGCGGGGGAAATGATGTTCGGCTATCGCTCTGCATCGCCAAAAGTACGTCTTACAACCGACCGGATGGTGGTCCGTTTAGTGCATGAACGGGATGCCTATCGCCTGGCGGATTATTATGCCGAGAACCGGACCTTTCTCAAACCCTGGGAGCCGGTGCGCGACGAAAGCCACTGTTATCCTTCCGGCTGGCAGGCGCGCCTGGGCATGATCACCGAAATGCAAAAGCAGGGCAGCGCCTACTATTTTATCCTGCTCGATCCGGAAGAGCAGGAAGTGCGCGGCGTGGCGAACTTCAGCAACGTGCTGCGCGGTTCGTTTCACGCCTGTTTCCTCGGTTATTCGCTGGGGGAGAAATGGCAGGGACAAGGGCTGATGTTCGAAGCCTTGCAGTCCGCTATCCGCTATATGCTGCGCCAACAGCGCATGCACCGCATCATGGCCAACTATATGCCTCACAACCAGCGCAGCGGCGCACTGCTGACGCGTCTGGGATTCGAACGTGAAGGTTACGCCAAGGATTACCTGCTGATCGACGGCAAGTGGCAAGACCACGTTTTGACGGCATACACCAATAAAGAGTGGCTACCCGAACGTTGAGGCCAAACGATGAAATATGAATTGAACGCCAAAGAGGCGCGGGTCATCGGCTGCCTGTTGGAAAAACAGGTCACGACCCCGGACCAATACCCGCTTTCGCTTAACGCCATTACCCTGGCGTGCAACCAAAAAACCAACCGCGAGCCGGTAATGGATATGAGCGAAAGCGAGGTGCAGCAACTGCTCGATCTGTTGCTGCGCAAACATTTCCTGCGCACACTCAGCGGGTTCGGCAATCGGGTAGTCAAGTACGAACAGCGGTTTTGCAACTCCGAGTTCGGCCAACTGAAACTCTCGCCGGCCGAACTGGCGGTGATCGCCACCTTATTGCTGCGCGGCGCGCAAACGCCGGGCGAGCTGCGCACCCGCACCAACCGGATGCACGAGTTCAACGATGTCAGCGAGGTCGAACAGGTGCTGCAACAGCTGGCTACGCGCGAAGATGGTCCGTTCGTGGTGCGCCTGGCGCGTGAGCCGGGCAAACGCGAAAGCCGGTTCATGCATCTGTTCAGCGGCCAGATTGATGAAGCGCCGGCGGCGCTTGAGTCTGAGGACGACGGCGACCTGAGCGCCAGGGTCAGCGCATTGGAAAACGAAGTATCGGAATTGAAACGGCTGGTGCAACATCTGTTGGCGAGGGATACGAATGACTAAATTGCGTGTGGGCGTGGTGGGATTGGGCAGTATTGCGCAGAAGGCTTACCTGCCAATCCTCAGCCAGGCGGCGGATTGGACGCTGGTGGGCGGTTTTTCGCCCAATCAGCAAAAAGCGCAGTCGCTGTGCGACAGCTACCGCATGGCCTGTTTCTCCCGTCTGGACAGCCTGGCCGAACAGTGCGACGCGGTCTTTGTCCACAGCAGCACCGCCAGCCATTTTTCCGTGATAGGCGAGCTGCTGAACCGCGGCGTGCACGTTTACGTCGATAAGCCGCTGGCGGAAACGCTGGAGCAGGGCGAGCAGTTGCTTGAGTTGGCCGAGCGGCGAGGCAAAACGCTGATGGTGGGGTTCAACCGCCGTTTCGCGCCGCTTTACCGGCAGCTCAAACAGCAAATGAATCAGCCCGCCTCCATTCGCATGGATAAACATCGGGCGGACAGCGTCGGCCCGCACGATCTGCGTTTTACCCTGTTGGATGATTACCTGCACGTGGTGGACACTGCGCTGTGGCTGGCGGGCGTTGGCGAACAACTGCTGAGCGGCAGCTTGTGCGCCAACGCCGCAGGCGAAATGCTGTACGCCGAGCACCACTTCGCCTGCGGGGGCACGCAGGTGACGACCAGCATGCATCGCCGCGGCGGCAGCCTGCGCGAAAGCGTGCAGGCGGTGACCGACGGCGCGCTGTATCAGTTGACCGATATGCGTCACTGGCTGCGTGAAGATGCGCAGGGCGTGTTGGAACAGCCGGTGCCGGGCTGGCAAAGCACGCTGGTGCAACGCGGCTTCGACGGGGCGGTGCGGCATTTCCTCCGCGCCGTTGCCAACCAGAGCGCGCCGGAAACCGGCGGCGAACAGGCGCTGGTCGCCCAGCGGGTGGTCGAGCGCTTACTGCGGGATAACTCTATGTAACATATGGCGGTAGCTATTCTTTTCCGGATGCGTAAACTGAGCCGATTGTTTCACTGACGCCTGCTGTAGCAGGCGTTGATATTTACGGTACCTATCAGACAACCACATGAACCTACTCAAATCCTTGGCTGCCGTCAGCTCGATGACGATGTTTTCGCGGGTGTTGGGCTTTGCCCGCGATGCGATCGTCGCGCGCGTGTTCGGGGCCGGCATGGCAACGGACGCCTTCTTCGTGGCGTTCAAACTCCCTAATCTGTTACGCCGTATCTTTGCCGAAGGGGCGTTTTCGCAGGCCTTCGTGCCGATCCTGGCCGAATACAAGAGCCAGCAGGGTGAAGAGGCGACGCGCACTTTTATCGCCTATGTCTCCGGGCTGCTGACGCTGGTGCTGGCGGTGGTGACGGTGTTGGGGATGCTGGCTGCGCCCTGGGTGATCTACATTACTGCGCCGGGCTTTACCGATACGCCCGACAAGTTTGCCCTGACGTCGGCGCTGCTGCGCATCACGTTCCCCTATATTCTGTTGATCTCACTGGCGTCGCTGGTGGGGGCGATCCTCAATACCTGGAACCGCTTCTCGATCCCGGCCTTTGCGCCAACGCTGCTTAACGTCAGCATGATCGGCTTCGCGCTGTTCGCGGCCCCGTATTTCAATCCGCCGGTGCTGGCGCTGGCCTGGGCGGTGGTGGTGGGCGGCGTGCTGCAGCTGGGGTATCAGCTGCCGCACCTGCGCAAGATCGGCATGCTGGTATTGCCGCGCCTCAAGCTGGGCGATGCCGGGGTCTGGCGCGTGATGCGTCAGATGGGGCCGGCGATCCTCGGGGTGTCGGTCAGCCAAATCTCGCTGATCATCAACACCATTTTCGCTTCGTTCCTGGTGTCCGGCTCGGTATCCTGGATGTACTACGCCGACCGCCTGATGGAGTTTCCTTCCGGTGTGCTGGGCGTGGCCTTGGGCACCATCCTGCTGCCGTCGCTGGCCAAAAGCTTCTCGAGCGGCAACCACGATGAGTATTCGCGCCTGATGGATTGGGGGCTACGCCTGTGCTTCCTGCTGGCGTTGCCGAGCGCCATCGCGCTCGGCATTTTGGCCAAGCCGCTGACCGTTTCGCTGTTCCAGTATGGCAAGTTCAGCGCCTTTGACGCGGCGATGACGCAGCGTGCGCTGGTGGCTTACTCGGTAGGGCTGATGGGGCTGATCGTGGTTAAAGTGCTGGCGCCGGGCTTCTATTCGCGGCAGGACATCAAAACGCCGGTCAAGATCGCCATCATCACGCTGATCATGACGCAGGTGATGAACCTGGCGTTTATTGGCCCGCTGAAGCATGCCGGCCTGGCGCTGTCAATCGGTTTGGCGGCCTGTCTGAACGCCTCGCTGCTGTATTGGCAGCTGCGCAAACAGAAAATTTTCCAGCCGCAGCCGGGTTGGGCGCTGTTCCTCACCAAGCTGGTGATCGCCGTACTGGTGATGTCGGCCGTGTTGATTGGCGTGATGTGGCTGATGCCGGCCTGGGATCAGGGCAACATGCTGGAGCGTTTGCTGCGCTTGGCTGCGGTGGTGGTGGCCGGTGTGGTGGCGTACTTTGGCGTGCTGGCCGGGTTGGGCTTCCGCCCGCGCGATTTTGCGCGCCGGGTCGCTTGAGCCAAAGGTAAGCATACAAAAAAGGTCGCCTAGGCGACCTTTTTGCTTTCTGGGCGGCGCAGTTTACATGCGTTCGACGGTTTCGATGCCCAGCGTATCCAGACCGGTTTTCAGCGTTTTCGAGGTCAGCAGCGCCAACTTCAGGCGACTCTGACGCGCTTCTTCGCTGTCGGCGTTAAGGATCTGGCAGTGCTCGTAGAAACCGGAGAACAGGCCGGCCAGATCGTACAGGTAGCTGCACATGACGTGAGGCGTGCCTTCACGCGCGACGGTGGTGAGCACTTCTTCGAACTGCAGCAGGCGGGTGGCCAGCGCAATTTCGCGCTCTTCGGTCAGCGTCAGCGGCAGCGTCAGGCTGGTTTCGTCGATGCCGGCGCGTTTGAATACCGATGCCACACGGGTATAGGCGTATTGCATATAAGGCGCGGTATTGCCTTCGAAGGCCAGCATGTTATCCCAGTCGAAGACATAGTCGGTGGTGCGGCTTTTCGACAGATCGGCGTATTTCACCGCGCCGATACCGACCACGCGGGCCACGGTTTTCATTTCGTCTTCCGGCATATCCGGATTTTTGCCGGCGATCAGCTGTTCGGCACGTTCGATGGCCTCATCCAGCAGGTCGGAGAGCTTCACCGTACCGCCCGAGCGGGTTTTGAACGGCTTGCCGTCTTTGCCCAGCATCATGCCGAACATGTGGTGTTCCAGCGAGACGGACTCCGGCACGTAACCGGCCTTGCGCACGATGGTCCACGCCTGCATCAGGTGCTGATGCTGACGGGAGTCGATGTAATACAGGACGCGATTGGCACCCAGGGTTTCGTAGCGATACTTGGCGCAGGCGATGTCGGTGGTGGTGTAGAGGTAGCCGCCATCCTTTTTCTGGATGATGACGCCCATCGGATCGCCGTCCTTGTTCTGGTATTCGTCGAGGAACACCACGGTAGCGCCTTCGCTTTCCACCGCCAGCCCTTTGGCTTTCAGATCGGCGACGATGCCCGGCAGCATCGCGTTATACAGGCTTTCGCCCATCACGTCGTCTTCGGTCAGCGTGACGTTCAGGCGGTTATAGGTCAGCTGATTTTGCGCCATGGTGATGTCGACCAGCTTGCGCCACATTTTCAGGCAGTACTGATCGCCGCCCTGCAGCTTCACGACGTAAGCGCGCGCGCGCTCGGCGAACTCGGCATCTTCGTCGTAATGCTTCTTGGCTTCGCGGTAGAACTGTTCCAAATCGGACAGGCCCATGTCGCTGGCGTTTTCATTTTGCATTTTTTCCAGGTAGGCAATCAGCATGCCGAACTGGGTGCCCCAGTCGCCGACGTGGTTGGCGCGGATCACTTTATGGCCCAGAAACTCTTGGGTACGTGCCGCGGCGTCGCCGATGATGGTGGAGCGCAGGTGGCCGACGTGCATCTCTTTCGCCACGTTCGGCGCGGAGTAGTCGATTACGATAGTTTGCGGCTCAACCGGTGCGATGCCCAATTTCGGTGCGTTCAGCACCCGATCGGCCTGGCGCGCGACCCAGTCGCTGTTCAGGAAAATGTTGATAAAGCCGGGGCCGGCGATTTCCACTTTAGCGGCGACGTCGCCGAGATCCAGCAGTTGCACCACTTTTTCCGCCAGTTGACGGGGCGGCATGCCCAGCTTTTTGGCGACGGACATCACGCCATTGGCCTGGTAATCACCAAACTGCGCCTTGGCGGATGGGCGGACCTGCGCTTCGCAATCGGCTGGCGCGCCAGCGGCGATCAGCGCCTGGCTGACTTTATCTGAAAGAAGAACCTGAATATTCACCGGGTTACCTTAATGACGAACGAGGGGCTGAAGCCAACCCCTGTGGGATTCAACGGTGGCGGGCACGATGGGCGACCTCCACAAAACAGCCTGCAATTGTAACCGATCTGACGGAGCCCGTCAGCAGTTGGCGCGGCCGCAGCGATGAAACTGTTGTCGGGTGCGGCGCGTTGATGGCCGAAAGCGGAAAGGCAGGATGAATGAAAGAAAACGTGTAGCGGAGAGGATTAGGAGACTAACGTTTTTTATTGTGGCGTCTGGCATCCAGCGTGTTGGTGCTGCGGGATTTAAAATGACGGTAGATGGCGTATACGGCGATAATTATCAACACCAAGGAAATCGTCAGTAATAACATAATAATCATCTCGAATTTAAATTTCCTCCAAAGTAGCTGAGTTGCCTCGATGAATCAATTGCTCGGGGTTAAATTAAGATAATCCTTAGATTTTTATCGGTTTTTGGATTTTATTGTCTTTTTTTACAATAGGTTGTGCATCGTATTTTGTGCGGCTTTGATGAGTGGGAAAGACTTGAGTAAGCCAACCTATTCAATCAGTTTGACCTGCATGCCATGTACGATTTTGTGTAAAATAACTTAAATCATAGCGTCATGATAAAAGGGTTTAATGAACTGCGAAAAATCTTATTTTTTATTTTTTTTTGTTGATTTTATAAGCTGTCATATTAATAAGTTCTCAGGTTTCTATTCCCCATGCACACAGTCGAAAATCATTCTTAACGGTAACCGAAAAACCTCGCAACGGTGGCGAGCGCTGCCGCCACCGTGTAAATTACGGCGTTTCACATGCGTTCCGTTGTTTTGAGGTTTCTATGATCACCCCCTTGCAGGCCATTGCCGAGCTGGACGACCTGGTGCTTGACCTGCCGCGTTTCGAGCAGGCATTGCATCAATTTGCCGCCAAATTGCGGCTCGATCTGGCCGCGTTTACCGCCGATCACATCTCTCTGCGCTGTCATCAGAACGCCACTGCCGAACGCTGGCGCCAGGGGCTGATGCAGTGCGGGACACTGCTGTCCGAGTCGATGATCAACGGGCGACCTATCTGTCTGTTCGATTTGTCGCAGCCGCTGGCCGTGGGGCCGTGGCAGATAGACTGCGTCGAGCTGCCGTATCCCGGGGAGAAACGCTATCCGCACGAAGGCTGGGAACACGTCGAATTAGTGCTCAGTGGCGATCCGCAGACGCTGCACGCTCGGGCGTTGAGCCTCCTTGCCGATGAAGCGCTGCTGACCCCGGGGATCAAACTGAAGCAAAGCTCGCCAAAAGGCGAGGGCGAACGGCTACCGAACCCGACGCTGGCCATCACCGACGGAACGGTGACGCTCAAGTTTCATCCTTATTCCATTCGAGATATCGTCGCCAGCGAGCAAGGTTAGCCAGGCAGTGCCGCACAGGCTCGCGCCATGCGATCGAGCGCTTCATCGAGCAGGGCCCACCGGCAACCAAAGTTAAGCCGCACAAAGCGCCGATCGCCGAAATCCAAACCGGCGCTTAATCCTACGCCCGCACGTTCGAAGAACTGATGCGGGTTGTCCACCGGTAAAGCGCTGCAATCGATCCACGCCAGGTAGGTGGCTTCGATTGGCAAAACCGTCAACCCCGGCATGGCGTTGATGCGCTTGGTCAGCCGATCGCGATTGGCACGTAGATAAATCAGCTGCTCGTCCAGCCAAGGCTGCCCGTATTGATAAGCCGCCTGCGCCGCCACCAGCGCCAGCAGATTGACCTCCGGCACGATGCCGCTGCGCGCGCGTTTCAGCCTTTGTCGCAGCGCTTCGTTGGGAACGATCGCCAGTGAAGCGCCCAGCCCGGCGAGATTAAACGTTTTTGACGGCGACATCAGCGTCACGCTGCGTTGGGCCGCATCGTCATTCAGGGTGGCGAAAGGGGTATGCCGCACGCCGGGTTCAAGCAGCAGCTCGCAGTGGATTTCATCGGAACAGACGATTAAATCGTGTTCGCGAGCGAACTGATGGTGCTGCAACAGCTCATCCCGGCGATAAACGGTGCCACCGGGATTCTGCGGGTTGCACAGCAACAGGAGCTTCTCGTTGCCGCTAAGCCGATCACGCATCGCGGGGAAGTCCAACACCCAACGTTGGCCTACCGCCGTTAGCGGCACCGAGAGGTGTTTACGCCCGGCGAATTTAGCCGCTTTGCGAAACGGCGGATAAATGGGAGAGGGGGCCAGCGTGCTCTGGTGTTCTTCGGTGCAGGCGCGCACGCACAGGTTCAGACCGCACACCAGACCAGGCAGGAAAATGATCCATTCGGGCTTGATGTGCCAGCCGTAGCGCTCTACCATGCGGCGGGTAAAAACCTCAATAAGATCAGGGGATGGCTGGGTGTAGCCGAATACGCCGTGCGCCACGCGGCGCTGCAAGGCTTCGATCACCGCCGGCGGTGAGGTGAAATCGCTGTCGGCGACCCAAAGCGGAATAATGTCGCGGTCGCGATATTTATCCCACTTAACGCTGTCACTGTGACTGCGGTCTACCCATTGATCAAAATTGAATGCCATAGTTACAACCCTGAGCCGGTTTATGCCTAAGCATGAGCCTACGTGAGAAATGAAGAAATGAACAATTGCCGCCGTATGTTGGCCGTTATCTGGGGGTGACAATGATAAAACTGGAAGTTTGTTGCTTTAGCGTCGACTGCGCGCTGACGGCCGAACGGGCAGGCGCCGATCGCATCGAGTTGTGCGCCAGCCAGAGCGAGGGGGGATTGACGCCGAGCTATGGCACGCTGCGTCTGGCGCGCGAGCGGGTTGCGATCCCGGTGCATCCGATCGTTCGTCCTCGCGGTGGCGATTTCTGCTACGGCGCGGTGGATTTCGAGGTGATCAAACAGGATCTCCGCCAGATCCGCGAGATGGGGTTCCCCGGCGTAGTGGTCGGCATGCTGGACGAAGAAGGGCACATCGATCTGCCGCGCATGCGCGAAGTGATGAAGCTGTGCGAGGGCATGGCGGTGACGTTCCATCGCGCGTTCGACATGTGCCAGAATCCGATGGTGGCGTTGGAACAACTGACCGAGCTGGGCGTGGCGCGCATTCTGACCTCCGGCCAACAGCAGAGCGCCGAACTGGGCCTGCCGCTGCTGCGCGATTTGCGCCAGGCCAGTCACGGCCCGGTGATCATGGCGGGTGCCGGCGTGCGTCTCAGCAATCTGCACAAGTTTGTCGATATCGGCCTGCATGAACTGCACAGCTCTTCCGGCCATTTGGTGCCGTCGACCATGCGTTACCGCAAGGCGGGCGTCACTATGTGCTCCGATAACGAGTTTGACGAATTTAGCCATTATTGCGTGGATGGCGAAATGGTGGAGGCGATGAAAAACGCGCTGGCCTTGGTTGATCCCCTGGCGCAAAGCGCATAAACACGCAGCTAACCGCGTTTGAAAACCGGTTTCCGGGCCGTAAGACCCCTTTGCGTGTCACTGAGCTCTCGGCGATTGCGCAAGTACCAAGCCCCGGCGTTTTGCCGGGGCTTTTTTTATGTTTTGCAAAGACGCGGTGTCCGTTTAAAGGCGGTTTCTCGGTCGAACTGTCCCCCATATCTTCTTGTGCTCGCCATGCCCTGCTGATAAGTTTGTGAGTTAAAATCCTTTAAATATCATCATATTAAATGATTTTTTGGTATTTATTGCCGTGGTGAATGATTTGCGTTCTGCCGCTCGTCACCGCGCCGGTATTTTTACCTGTTCATCGCCTGCCTTATGGCCGGAACATCACAGCATCAATTGAGGAGAGCCGTCGGCGCAGCCGCAGGGCGCGTTAACGGCGGACTAAACAAGGAGATAACGATAATGATCCGAACGGCACACTGTTTGAGCGCGGCGCTTTTACTGACGTTGGCCCTGAGCGGCTGCCAGACCGCCAAGCGACCTGTTTCTACATTAAGCCAGCCGCCCAGCGCAGAAGAAATTGCGGAACAAGACAAACGGCAGCGTGAGGCCGAGCGCATGCAGCAGTGCCAGCGCGAGTTGGATGCCATGCGCGGCATGGATAACGAAAAATACCAAAAATTCAAACGTGAATTCGATACCTTGATGGGCGGCGCCGCGCAGTATGCCGGGGTACGCCAGCGGGTCAACACGGGCACGCAGGAAACCGTCGATGCCCTGTATCGTTATCGCACCAGCCGTCTTTGTGCGGACATCAGTTCTGCCATGATGACCGGCCTGGCTGAGCGCGGAGAACGTGCCCAATGACCCCTCGTGCAAGAAAGGCATTACTGAGCCTGATGATACCGCTGGCGTTTGCGCCCGTGGTGGCCGGGGCGGATGACGATGTGCCGGCATTATTGCAGTTTGCCGAGCGTTACCAGCGCCAGGACGCGCCGGCAGCCGAGACCGTGGTTACCCCATCCCAGGAAAGCCAAAAGCCGGCGTCCCGGCCGGTTCAAACTCGTGAAACGAGCTCACAGCGAAAGCAACTGGCGCAGTTGCAAAAGACGCTGCGCGAGAAAGAGACTCGCTTGGAGCAACAGCAAGCCGCTCTTCAATCCCTGCAGCAGGAGCTGACCGCGTTGCGGGTTGCGTCGTCCCTGACCGCTGCCGATAAACCGACGCCGGTGCCTGATTTGAGCGCGTTGAGCGACTTCGCCAGCGGCGTAAGACAGGCGCTGAACCTGACGCCGCAGGAGCGCAAGGCTCAGGCGCAGATCGCCGAAGCGCAGGCGGCGTTAGCGCGGCAAAAGCAGCAAACCGAGGAGCGCGACCGGCGCATTGCCTTGCTGGAACAACGGCTGGCGGCGTTGCCTGAGCAGGCGGATAAGGCTTGGCAGGAGAAACTGGCGGCGGCCAAGACCACCAACGATAAAGCTCGCCAGCGTTATGAGCAGGATAAAAAAGCGGCCGCCGCTGAGCTGGAACAGCAGAAGGCCGAGGCTGCCAGGCTGACGGGCGAACTTCAGCAGCAGCTGGCGCAGCTGCAGAAAGAGCGTGATGGTCAACGCCAACAGGCCGAGCAACAAGAGAAAAGCCTGAAGACGGCGCTGGAACAGCAGAAGGCCGAAGCCGCCAAGGCGATAGGCGAACTTCAGCAGCAACTGGCGCAGCGGCAGAAAGAGCAGGATGTCCAACGCCTACAGGCAGAGCAACAAGAGAAAAGCCTGAAGACGGCGCTGGAACAGCAGAAGGCCGAAGCCGCCAAGGCGACGGGTGAACTGCAGCAGCAACTGGCGCAGCTGCAGAAAGAGCGTGATGGCCAACGCCAACAGGCAGAGCGGCAAGAGAAAAGCCTGAAGACGGCGCTGGCGCAGCAAAAGGCCGAAGCCGCCAAGGCGATAGGCGAACTGCAGCAGCAGCTGGCGCAGCTGCAGGAAAAAAACAAGACGCAAACCGAACAGGCTAAGGCGCTGGAACAACGCCTGGTAACGGCAACGACAGAAAGTGCGCAGGCTGTGCAGCAGCGAGATAAAGCGACGCAGCAGGCGGATAAAACGGCAACGGAGCTGGCGGCCGCCCATCAGGCGCAGCAAGCCTTGCGTGAGGAACTGGACGGGCTGAGATCGCGGGCCAAATGGCTGCCGGATACGCAGTCGCTCAAGAAAAAACCGGAGCAACAGAGCTATGCTGCCGGTGTCGCTTTGGGGCGCGATATTCAAACGATGCTGGCGGAGCGTAAAAATTGGGGCATCAATCCCGATAAGATCGTGCTGCTGGCGGGCGTGATCGATACCTTCAACGGCCATTACCAACTGAGTGATGCGCAGTTGCCCCGCGCGCTGGCGGAGTCGGAAAAAGCGGTGAACGATGCCAGAAACCAGGCGGCTAAGGTGCAGACCAGCAAGGGAGAGGCCTTCGTCACCGAGTTCAAAAAGAAGAAGGGCACGCAGAAGTCGCCTTCCGGTTTCTGGTATCGCATCGATTATACGGGTGATGAAACCATTAAGGAAAACGCGCGGGTGGACATCGTGGTGAAGGAAAGTTTAACCGATGGCAGCGTGATTCAGGATATGGATCGCAGTGGGAAGGTGATGTCACAGCCGCTCTCCGCCTATCCGCCGTTGTTCCGCGAGGCAATCGGCCATCTGAAAAACCATGGCTCGCTGACGATGGTGGTGCCGCCGGCGTTGGCGTACGGTGAAACGGGCTATGCGCCGCAGATCCCGCCGAACGCGACCATGGTGTATGAGCTGCGGATTGTCGATGTCGACAACGGGTAAATTCGGGCCGGCGCAGGCCGGCCCGATATGCGAACGCTAGGGTTTTTTGGCGGTCAGCACGGCGCGCAGGGGCGCCGGATAGCCTTCGATCGTTTTGCTGCGATCGTTCGGATCGAGAAATTCGGCCAGCGACTCGCTGGTCATCCAGTCGGTGCGGCGCTGCTCGTCGAGGCTGGTGACGCACATATCGGCGATCTTCACGTCGACGAAGCCGCACTTCTCCAGCCAGCATTTCAGCGCCTCGGCGGAAGGGATAAAATACACGTTGCGCATCTGCGCGTAACGATCGCCCGGCACCAGCACCTGGTGGCGATCGCCTTCCACCACCAGCGTTTCCAGCACCAGTTCACCTTCAGCCACCAGCTGATTTTTCAGCTGATAGAGATGATCGAGCGGCGAGCGGCGGTGATACAGTACCCCCATCGAGAACACGGTGTCGAATGCCGCCAAATCCGGCAGCTGCTCGATGCCGAGCGGCAGCAGGTGGGCACGCTGATCGCCGCCCAGCAGTTTGCGCACGGCTTCAAATTGACACAGGAACAGCTGCATCGGATCGATACCCACGGCGAAGTGTGCGCCGGCGCCGATCATGCGCCACAGGTGATAGCCGCTGCCACAGCCGACGTCGAGAATGGTGCGGCCGGCCAGCGGAGAAATGTGCGGCAGCACGCGATCCCATTTCCAATCGGAATGCCATTCTGTATCGATATCGATGCCATACAGCGAGAACGGCCCTTTACGCCACGGCATCAGGGTGCGCAGCATTTTCTCGATGCCCTCGAGCTGGCCCGGCGACAGGGCTGGCTCCATCTCGGCGCGTACGCCGTGCAGCAGATCGAGGCGGGTGGGGGTCAGCGTCGGCAAATGTTCGACCGAGTTGAACCACTGTTTGAATTTGCCGTGCAGCGATTCGCGTTGCCAGGCGCTGAGCTGCGCAGGCAGGGTGTCCAGCCAATGGCTGAGGGGGCTTTTGGCAATGTGCTGATAGAAGTCACCGAACTCGATCATTGCGCATCCCCCGCTTTCAGGGCGATCAGCGAACCGAAGTTGAAACATTGGAACCACACTTCGGCATGCTCGAACCCGGCTTGATGCAGGCGCGCCTTGTGCGCCTCTACCGAGTCGGTCAGCATCACGTTTTCCAGCATGCTGCGTTTTTGGCTGATCTCCAGCTCGCTGTACCCATTGGCGCGTTTGAAATCGTGATGCATGTTGAACAGCAGTTCGCCGACTTCGGCGTCTTCAAAGCTGAACTTTTCCGACAGCACCAGTGCGCCGCCCGGGCGCAGGCCGCGATAAATTTTCTCCAGCAGGCGCAGGCGATCGGCCGGTTCGAGGAACTGCAGCGTAAAGTTCAGCACCACCATCGAGGCGTTCTCGATGTCGATGTCGCGAATGTCGGCTTCGATGACGCTGACCGGCGTCTCAGCGCGGAAGGCATCGATATGGCGGCGGCAACGTTCTACCATCGCCGGTGAATTGTCGACGGCGACAATATTGCAGCCGGGCACCTTGATATTCCGCCGCATCGATAGCGTCGCCGCGCCCAGCGAGCAGCCCAGGTCATACACCCGGCTGTCGGGTTGCACAAAGCGTTCGGCCAGCATGCCGATCATCGAGATGATGTTGGAATAGCCGGGAACGGAGCGTTGGATCATGTCCGGGAACACTTCGGCAACGCGTTCGTCGAAGGTCCAGTCGCCCAATTTGGCGATGGGGGCGGAGAAAAGGGTATCGCGGTTTGGCATAGCGGCAAATCAGTTCAGAATTCGAAGCTGCGTAGTCTAACAGAAAAGCGCAAAAAAGCGGAGCGGAAGCAGGCGGCGCGGCCGCCTGATGATAAAACGGGATCAATGCAGGCTAAAAATCAGATCCCAGGGCAGATAGAAGATATTTGCCAGAACCATCAACAGCAAAGAGATATAGGTCGCGGCCATGCCTGAACGGCGCCAGCGAACCTCGCGGTTGCGCAAACCGTAGTAATGCACCAGCCGCCCGGCCATCAGCATCAGGCCGCAGAGGTGTATCATCCAGATTTCCGCGCCGTTCATCTCCATGATCACCAGCAATACGGCAGCGATCGGAATGTATTCAACGGCGTTGCCATGCACGCGGATGGCGGTCTGCAATTCGTAGAAACCGCCGTCTCCGTAGGCTACGCGGTACTGCATCCTTAATCTGACTACGTCATAAGAGAGTTTGATCAACAACAATGCGCTGAGCACCACATAAAGCGCGCTTACCATTTTTAACTCCGTTCCCTAACCAAAACTGGCAGCCAGCATCATAGCCGTCATTGTATTCACTGTCGCGGGGAAATATTTGATGTTATTGGTCAGATTAATAGGTCAAAACAGTGCATCCTGTTCCGGCCAGTCCGGTGGCGCAGGCAAATCGGGGATCGCCAGGCGTAGCTGCTGCCAAATTTTTTGCGCCTGCTGGGGCGAATCGCCGTTGTCCGGCGTATGAATAAACAGATAAGGCTGATGCTGTTGCTGCCACAGCGGCAGTTTTTGCTGCCAGGCTTCGAACCAGCGCAGGTTGTCGGCCAGCTGATCGCCGCCGATAAAGCGCACCAGAGGCTGGTCGGCGGTGACCAGTGCATGCACCGGCAGCTTCGGTTTTTTCTGCTGCGCATCACGCACGGCGGCGGTATGGGGGGCGGCGTGATGCACCGGGCGGCTGTCGAGGATCACCCGATTGATGCCGCGCTGGTGCAACCCCTGATTAAGCGCACGCTCTGCGTCGCCCTTGGCGAAAAACGCCGGATGACGCACTTCAACGCCGTAGGTGAATTCCTTCGGCAGGCTTTCGAAGAATTGCCACATGCGCGCCAGCTCGTCAGGGCCGAAGGCGGCGGGCAGCTGCAGCCACAGTTGGCCGATGCGCTGATGCACCGGGCTCAGGCAGTGGTAAAACGCCTGCAGCTCGGCGGCGCAGTTACGCAGGGCAGCCTTGTGGCTGATGTCCGACGGGAATTTGAAGCAGAAGCGAAAATCGTCGCCGGTCATGTCGCGCCAGCGCTGCACGATTTCCACCTTCGGCAGCGCGTAGAAGGTGGTGTTACCTTCCACGCAGTTGAAGTAGCGGCTGTAATCCGCCAAGTCTCGCAGCCCGATGCGGTTCCAGGCCGCATGTTGCCACTGCGGCAATCCGATGTAGATCACGGCGTCGACTTCCTTTACTTAGATCATCAGGCTACAACTTAACGTTACCGCTCGAGCGCGGCAAGAATTTCGCCGGTGTCGCGCACCCGTGCCAGACGTGGGAAGATGTGTTCGAAAGCAAAGCGGTGCATTTCCGCGTTCTGTGCGCTGCAGACGTCTTCGGCGATCACCAGTTCATAGCCGTGTTCCCAGGCGGCGCGAGCGGTGGACTCTACGCCAATATTGGTGGAGATGCCGCCCAGCACCACGGATTTGATGCTGCGGCGGCGCAGCTGTAAATCCAGATCGGTGCCGTAGAAGGCGCCCCATTGGCGTTTGGTGACCAGAATATCGCTGTCATTGACCGCCAGCGGTGCGGGGAACTCCCACCAACTGGCCGGCAAGCCGCAGGTGGGCGCGGGAGCCGGTTTGTCCACCGGCTGTTTCAGCGCTTCGGCGAAGGTGTCGGACCAGCCGACGCGCACCAGCAGCACCGGCGCGCCCAGCAGACGAAAACGCGCGGCCAGCAGGGCGGCGTTCGCCACCACCTGGTCGGCGCTGTGCGGGCCGCCGGCGTAGGGCAGAATGCCGTTTTGCAAATCGATCAGCACCAGGGCGGTGGTTTGGGCGTCAAGTTTCAGCATGGATTTCATCTCGTTGCGAAGTGGATAAAAGATGTTCGGCGCGCCAGGCGAGCAGCGTACGGCGCAAAACCGGGGGAGAATCAGGCTACGTGAAAAAACTGTCGCAGGTTAATGGGAAATTTGTTAATCGATGTGTTGATTCGAACAAAAACGCGCCATTTAGTGCAGTAACAATGCTGTGTTCGCACTTATCGGGCGGATGAATTTCCTTTATAATGACTCCCTTTTTTCAACACTCTTTAATCCAACGACCTATGCCGATTTATGAATATGCATGTGGTGCTTGCAACCATCGGTTAGAGAAATTGCAAAAATTTTCCGATGCGCCGCTGGCAGACTGCCCGGCGTGTGGGCAGCCCGCGTTGACCAAGTTGATCTCGTCCTCCGGTTTCCAGCTTAAGGGTACCGGCTGGTATGCGACGGATTTTAAACCGGGTAACAAGTAGAATTTATCAGATAACAGCCGCGCGACAGGGGCGCAGTAGCCCGGCGCGGCATCGGCTGTGTAAAAGGATAGCGTATGCGTACTGAATATTGCGGGCAGTTGAATCTGTCCCACGTGGGCCAGGAAGTCACTCTGTGTGGTTGGGTCAATCGTCGTCGCGATCTCGGCGGCCTGATCTTTATTGATATGCGCGACCGCGAAGGCATCGTGCAGGTGTTCTTCGATCCGGACCAGAAAGTGGCGTTCGACAAGGCCTACGACCTGCGCAATGAGTTCTGCATCCAGATCGTCGGCACCGTGCGTGCGCGTCCGGACAGCCAGATCAATAAAGATATGGCCACCGGCGAAGTGGAAGTGTTCGCCCACGCGCTGGAAATCATCAACCGCTCCGAGCCGCTGCCGCTGGACTCCAACCAGGTCAACAGCGAAGAAGCGCGCCTCAAATACCGCTACCTGGATCTGCGTCGCCCGGAAATGGCCGAGCGTCTGAAGACCCGCGCCAAAATCACCAGCTTCGTTCGCCGCTTCATGGACAGCCACGGCTTCCTCGATATCGAAACGCCGATGCTGACCAAGGCGACGCCGGAAGGCGCCCGCGATTACCTGGTGCCGAGCCGCGTGCACAAGGGCAAATTCTACGCGCTGCCGCAGTCCCCGCAGCTGTTCAAACAGCTGCTGATGATGTCCGGCTTCGATCGTTACTACCAGATCGTCAAATGCTTCCGTGACGAAGACCTGCGTGCGGACCGTCAGCCTGAATTCACCCAGATCGACGTCGAAACCTCCTTCATGACCGCCGATCAGGTGCGTGAAGTGATGGAGAAACTGGCGCGCGAACTGTGGCTGGACGTGAAGGGCGTGGATCTGGGCGATTTCCCGGTCATGACTTTCGCCGAAGCGATGCGTCGCTTTGGCTCCGACAAGCCGGACCTGCGTAACCCGCTGGAGCTGGTGGACGTGGCTGACCTGGTCAAAGACGTCGAGTTTAAAGTCTTCTCCGGCCCGGCCAACGACGCTAAAGGCCGCGTGGCGGCGATCCGCGTACCGGGCGGCGCACAGCTGACCCGCAAGCAGATCGACGAGTACGGCGCTTTCGTCAACATCTACGGCGCCAAAGGCCTGGCGTGGCTGAAAGTCAACGACCGCGCCGCCGGCATGGAAGGCGTGCAGAGCCCGATCGCCAAATTCCTCAGCGCGGACGTGCTGGAAGCGATCCTGGCGCGCACCGATGCGCAGACCGGCGATATCCTGTTCTTCGGCGCCGACAGCTTCAAGATTGTCACCGATGCAATGGGCGCGCTGCGTCTGAAGCTGGGTCGCGATCTGGCGCTGACGCAACTCGACAGCTGGGCACCGCTGTGGGTGGTTGACTTCCCGATGTTCGAAGAAGACGAAGAGGGCGGCCTGGCAGCCATGCACCACCCGTTCACCTCGCCGCGCGACATGAGCCCGGAAGAGCTGGCGGCAGCGCCGGTCAACGCCATCGCCAACGCCTATGACATGGTGATCAACGGTTACGAAGTGGGCGGCGGTTCGGTGCGTATCCACCGCAGCGAAATGCAGCAGACGGTGTTCAGCATTCTGGGCATTAACGAACACGAACAGCGCGAGAAGTTCGGCTTCCTGCTGGACGCGTTGAAGTACGGTACGCCGCCGCACGCCGGCCTGGCTTTCGGCCTGGATCGTCTGGTGATGCTGTTGACCGGCACCGACAACATCCGCGACGTCATCGCCTTCCCGAAAACCACCGCGGCGGCCTGTCTGATGACCGACGCACCGAGCTTCGCCAACCCGGCGTCGCTGCAGGAGCTGGCTATCAGCGTGGTAAAGAAAGCCGGTGCGGAACAAGAGAGCGAGTGATGAGTTACAAGCGCCCTGAATCTATCCTGGTAGTGATTTACGCGAAATCCAGTGGTCGGGTGCTGATGTTACAGCGGCGCGACGATACCGAGTTCTGGCAGTCGGTCACCGGCAGCCTGGAACAGGATGAGTCGCCGCCGCATGCCGCGCAGCGTGAAGTCATGGAAGAAGTCGGCATCGATATCGAAGCAGAGCACCTGCCGTTGTTCGATTGCCAGCGCTGCGTGGAGTTTGAACTCTTTGTCCATTTGCGACATCGCTATGCGCCGGGAACCACGCGCAATAAAGAGCACTGGTTCTGTCTGGCGTTGCCCGAGGAGCGCGATCCGGTGATTACCGAACATCACGCTTACCAATGGCTTGAGGCGGCCGAGGCCGTGAAGTTAACCAAGTCATGGAGCAATCAGCAGGCGATTGAAGAGTTCGTGATCAATTCAGTCCAGTAGTTTTTTTCGGAGATTTTTTTATGGCAGGTCATAGTAAGTGGGCCAACACAAAGCACCGTAAAGCGGCGCAGGACGCCAAGCGCGGTAAAATTTTCACCAAGATTATTCGTGAGCTGGTCACGGCCGCCAAGCTGGGCGGCGGCGATCCGGATTCCAACCCGCGTCTGCGCGCGGCGATGGACAAGGCGCTGTCGAACAACATGACGCGCGACACCATGAACCGTGCCATCGCGCGCGGGGTGGGCGGCGATGATGATACCAATATGGAAACCATCATCTATGAAGGTTACGGTCCTGGCGGCACCGCCGTCATGATCGAATGCCTGAGCGACAACCGCAATCGCACCGTGGCGGAAGTGCGCCACGCCTTCACCAAATGCGGCGGCAACCTCGGCACCGACGGTTCCGTGGCTTACCTGTTCACCAAGAAGGGCGTGATCACCTACGCACCGGGCTTGGATGAAGACACTGTGATGGAAGCGGCGCTGGAAGCCGGTGCGGAAGACATCGTGACCTATGACGATGGCGCCATCGACGTGTTCACCGCCTGGGAAAGCCTGGGCGCGGTGAAAGACGCGCTGACCGCGGCGGGCTTCGAAGCCGAAGCGGCGGAAGTGTCGATGATCCCATCGACCAAGGCCGACATGGACGCGGAAACCGCGCCTAAGCTGTTGCGCCTGATCGATATGCTGGAAGACTGCGACGACGTGCAGGAAGTTTACCATAACGGTGAAATCTCCGACGAAGTGGCGGCGACGCTGTAATCCGGTAAAACGGGCGCCGCCGTTCGGCGGCGCCGTGCATGCAAGGTGGATGTAGATATGGCGATCATACTCGGTATCGATCCCGGCTCACGCGTCACCGGCTATGGCCTTATCCGCCAGCAGGGGCGTCAGTTGAGCTATATCGCCAGCGGCTGCATTCGCACGGTGGTGGACGACATGCCGACGCGGCTGAAGCTGATTTACGCCGGCGTCAGTGAGATCATCACCCAGTTTCAGCCCGATTTCTTCGCCATCGAACAGGTGTTTATGGCCAAGAACCCGGATTCGGCGCTCAAGCTCGGCCAGGCGCGCGGCGTCGCGATCGTGGCGGCGGTGAATCAGAATCTGGAAGTGTTCGAGTATGCGGCGCGGCAGGTCAAACAGACCGTGGTCGGCACCGGCGCGGCCGAAAAGGCGCAGGTACAGCACATGGTGCGCTCGCTGCTCAAACTCTCGGCCAACCCGCAGGCGGACGCCGCCGATGCCCTGGCCATCGCCATCACCCACTGCCACCTCAGCCAGAACGTGCTGCGGATGAGCGAAGGGCGGTTGAACCTGGCGCGCGGGCGTTTGCGCTGACGCAAAGCGATGATTGCTCAGGCTGGATATTCATCCAGCCTTTTTTATGTTATAAGCTTTACCAGCAACGGCATGGCAGGGCGCCATGCCCGGTCATTCTGCAGGAGGGTAAATGATAGGTCGTCTCAGAGGAAATATTCTGGAAAAGCAGCCGCCGCTGGTGTTACTGGAGGCGAACGGCGTGGGCTATGAGGTACACATGCCGATGACCTGCTTTTACGAGCTGCCGGAACTGGGGCAAGAGGCCATCGTGTTTACCCACTTCGTGGTGCGTGAAGACGCGCAGCTGCTGTACGGTTTCAACGACAAGCAGGAGCGCGCGCTGTTCCGCGAGCTGATCAAGGTCAACGGCGTCGGGCCTAAGCTGGCGCTGGCGATCCTGTCGGGCATGTCCGCGCAGCAGTTCGTCAGCGCGGTAGAGCGCGAAGAGATCACTGCACTGGTCAAGCTGCCGGGCGTGGGCAAAAAAACCGCCGAGCGCCTGGTGGTCGAGATGAAAGACCGTTTCAAAGGGCTTAACGGCGACCTGTTCAACAGCAGCAGCGAGATCAGCCTGCCGTCCGCCGCCGACAAAGCGCCGGATGTGGACGCGGAAGCCGAGGCCGTTTCGGCGCTGGTGGCGCTGGGCTATAAGCCGCAGGAAGCCAGCCGCATGGTCAGCAAGATTGCCAAGCCGGGCGCCGACTGCGAAACCCTGATCCGCGACGCGCTACGCGCCGCCCTGTAAGGCCGAAAAGGGGTAGATAATGATTGAAGCCGATCGCCTGATTTCCGCCGAACCGATCAACGAAGAAGAGATCCTCGATCGCGCCATTCGTCCCAAGCTGCTGACCGAATACGTCGGCCAGCCGCACGTGCGCGAGCAGATGGAGATCTTCATTCAGGCGGCCAAGCAGCGCGGCGACGCGCTCGACCATTTACTGATCTTTGGCCCGCCAGGGTTGGGGAAAACCACCCTGGCCAACATCGTGGCCAACGAAATGGGCGTGAATTTGCGCACCACTTCCGGCCCGGTGCTGGAGAAGGCGGGCGATTTGGCGGCGATGCTGACCAACCTCGAACCGCATGACGTCTTGTTCATCGACGAAATCCACCGTTTGTCACCGGTGGTGGAAGAAGTGCTGTATCCGGCGATGGAAGACTACCAGCTGGATATCATGATCGGTGAAGGGCCGGCGGCGCGTTCGATTAAGCTCGATCTGCCGCCGTTCACGCTGGTGGGCGCTACTACCCGCGCCGGCTCGCTGACCTCACCGCTGCGCGATCGCTTCGGCATTGTCCAGCGGCTGGAGTTTTATCAGGTGGCGGATTTGCAGCACATCGTCTCGCGCAGCGCCGGGTGCCTGGGGTTGGAACTGTCCGACGAGGGGGCCCATGAAGTGGCGCGCCGGGCGCGGGGGACGCCACGTATTGCCAACCGTCTGTTGCGCCGGGTGCGCGACTTCGCCGAAGTGCGCGCCAACGGGGTGATCAGCGGTTCGGTGGCGGCGCAGGCGCTCGATATGCTCAACGTCGATGCCGAAGGCTTCGACTATATGGATCGCAAACTGCTGCTGGCGATTATCGACAAGTTTACCGGCGGCCCGGTCGGGCTGGACAACCTGGCGGCGGCGATCGGCGAAGAGCGCGAAACCATCGAGGACGTGATCGAGCCGTTCCTGATCCAGCAGGGCTTTATCCAGCGCACGCCGCGCGGCCGCCTGGCGACGCAGCATGCCTACCGGCACTTCGGGCTCGAGCGCGAAGCATAAGTTTTCCACCCGTCATAAAAAAGGGCCGCATCTGCGGCCCTTGTCATATCCCGGTTTTAATCAGGCCTGCTGTTTTTTGAACAGGCTCAGCGTGAACAGCACGGCTGCGCAGAGCACCACCGAAGGGCCGGCCGGCGTATCGTAAAACGCCGAGAAGGTTAGGCCGCCGGTGACGGCCACCATACCGAGCAGCACCGCGACGCCGGCCATCTGTTCCGGCGTGCGCGCGAAGCGGCGAGCGGTGGCGGCCGGAATGATCAGCAGTGAGGTGATGATCAGCGCACCGACGAATTTCATCGCCAGACCGATGGTCAAGGCGGTGACCAGCATCAACACGGTGCGTGCGCGCACCAGGTTAACGCCGTCGACGTGCGCCAGCTCCGGGCTGATGGTCATCGACAGCAGATCGCGCCACTGCCACCACAGCACCAGCAGCACCACGGCGACGCCGCCGGCGATCATCAGGATATCGCTCAGCGTGACCGACAGCAGATCGCCGAACAGGTAGGCCATCAGATCGACCCGCACGTTAGACATCAACGCCACCACCACCAGCCCGAGCGACAGGGCGCTGTGGGCCAGAATGCCGAGCAGGGTATCCACTGAAAGCTGCGGGCGGCGTTCCAGCCACACCAGGGCCAGAGCCAGCAGCAGCGTAATGGCGATCACCGCATAGAAGGGATTGATGTCCAGCAGCAGGCCAAAGGCGACGCCCAGCAGCGAGGCGTGCGCCAGGGTATCGCCAAAGTAGGACATGCGGCGCCAGACCACGAAGGAACCCAGCGGCCCGGCGGCGCCAGCCAACAGCACGCCGGCCAGCCAGCCGGGAAGTAACAGTTCAATCATGCTTCGCGGCTCCCGGTTTTCTTCAAAACAACTCTTCCCTGCAGATCGTGACGGTGGTTGTGATGGTGGCGATACACCGCCAGTTGCTCTGCGCCGCGGTTGCCGAACATGGCGATGAATTCGGGATGCATCGACACCACCTCCGGTGCCCCGGAGCAGCAGATGTGCTGATTAAGGCACAAGACCTCGTCGGTTTTCGCCATCACCAGATGCAGATCGTGCGAGACCATCAGCACGGCGCAGCCCAGCTCTTTACGCAGCTGATCGATGAGATCGTACAGCGCCAGCTGGCCGTTGACGTCCACCCCTTGCGTGGGTTCGTCCAGCACCAGCAGCTGCGGTTTGTTCAGCAGCGCTCGCGCCAGCAGCACGCGTTGGTTTTCTCCCCCGGAGAGCTTTTGCATCGGCTGGTCGAGCAGGTGAGCGGCGTGCACGCGCTTGAGCGCCGGCAAAATGTCGGCTTTCTTTACGCCGGGCTTGAGACGCATAAAGCGGCTGACGGTCAGCGGCAGGGTGGCGTCGAGGTGCAGCTTTTGCGGCACGTAGCCAATGCGCAGATCGGGCTCACGCTCCAGCGTGCCGGCGGTCGGTTTGACCAATCCCAGCACCACGCGCACCAGCGTAGACTTGCCCGCGCCGTTCGGACCCAGCAGCGTGAGAATACGGCCGGGTTGCAGGCTGAGGGAAATGTTCGACAGCACCTTGCGGCTGCCGAAGGCGACGGAGATATTTTTTAGCGTTATCAGTGTAGACATCTCGAGATTACAGGTTGCAGAACGAAGCGAATGTTATAATATCACGCCTTGTTGATGAAAACGATGGGATTACTGATGATGGCAAAGAAAAATAAATGGCTGCAGCGCACGCTGCTGGCCAGCGCACTGTTGATGGCCGGCCCGCTGAGCAGCGCTTCCGCTGCGGTGGTGACCTCGATTCGTCCGCTAGGCTTTATCGCATCGGCCATCGCCGACGGCGTGACGCCGACCGAGGTGTTGCTGCCGGACGGCGCTTCACCGCACGATTTTGCGCTGCGTCCTTCCGATATTCAGCGTTTGCGCTCTGCGGACCTGGTGCTGTGGGTCGGGCCGGATATGGAGGCGTTCCTGAACAAGGCGCTGGTGCCGATCTCGGCAACCCGCAAGCTGGCCATCAGCGAACTGCCGGCGGTGAAGCCGTTGCTGATGAAAGGCGAAGATGACGACGATCATGAACATGCAGGCGAAGCGCATAACCATGCCGATGACGATCATGGGCATCATCACGGCGAGTACAATATGCACGTTTGGCTGTCGCCGGAGATAGCAAAAGTGACCGCGATCGCGATTCACGACAGATTGTTGGAACTTATGCCGCAAAATAAGGACAAATTAGACGCAAACCTGCGCCAGTTCGAGAATCTGCTGACGCAAACTGACAAAAATGTTGGTAACATGCTTACGCCTGTGCAAGGTAAGGGTTATTTTGTTTTTCATGATGCTTACGGCTACTTTGAGAAACACTACGGTTTGAGTCCGCTGGGCCATTTCACCGTCAATCCCGAAATTCAGCCTGGAGCACAGCGCCTACACCAAATTCGAACACAGTTGGTTGAGCAGAAAGCGGTATGCGTTTTTGCTGAGCCACAATTCAGGCCGGCCGTAATCAATGCCGTCGCCAAGGGTACCAAAGTGCGTTCCGGAACGCTGGACCCGCTGGGCATCGGCATCGCGCTGGGGAAGGACAGCTACGGGAAATTCCTGACTCAGCTGTCAAACCAGTACGTGAGCTGCCTGAAGTAAAGCTTATGAGGATATTATCGAGTGCAGCAGATAGTCCGAACTATCGCTCTGGCGTATAACAACCTGCCACGGCCCCACCGCGTCATGCTGGGGTCGCTGACAGTCGTCACATTGGCCGTCGCTGTTTGGCGGCCTTTTGTTTACCACCCAGAACACAACCCCATTGCCAAGAGCGTCGAGTTAGAATCCAGCCAGATGCGGTCATTGCTCCCCGAAGCCAGTGAACCGATTGATGCCGACCAACCCACCCCCGATGACGAAATCCCGCAGGATGAGCTGGATCAAAAAGATGCCGGCGACGATGGCGTGCATGAATATGTGGTTTCCACCGGCGACACCCTCGGCAGCATTCTGACGCAGTACGGCATCGATATGTCGGATGTCACCTTGCTGGCTTCGCAAAACCGCGATCTGCGTAATCTGAAGATCGGCCAACAGCTGTCGTGGACCGTCAATGATGCGGGCGATCTGCAGCAGTTGACCTGGGAAGTTTCCCGCCGCGAAACCCGCACCTATGACCGCGTCGGCAATAGCTTCAAAGAGTCGAAAGAGGCGCAGCAGGGGGAATGGCGCAACAACGTGATCAGCGGCCGGGTTAACGGCAGCTTCGTCAGCAGCGCCGGCGACGCCGGGCTGAGCCGTAACGAAATCAATGCGGTGATCAAGGCGCTGCAGTGGCAGCTCGATTTCCGCAAGCTGCGCAAAGGCGACCAGTTCTCCGTGCTGATGTCGCGCGAGCATTTCGACGGTAAAAAATCGCAAAGCCAGCTGTTGGGCGTGCGTCTGCGCACCGGCGGCAAAGATTACTATGCGATCCGCGCCGAAGACGGCAAATTCTACGATCGCCAGGGCTCTGGCCTGGCGCGCGGCTTCATGCGTTTCCCGACCATGAAACAGTTCCGCATCTCCTCCAACTTTAACCCGCGTCGCGTGAACCCGGTGACCGGCCGCGTGGCGCCGCACAAGGGCGTCGATTTTGCCATGCCGGTCGGCACGCCGGTGTTGGCGGTCGGTGACGGTGAGGTGGTGATCGCCAAACGCAGCGGCGCGGCGGGCAACTATGTGGCGATCCGTCACGGTCGCCAGTACACCACGCGCTATATGCACCTGAAAAAACTGCTGGTGAAACCGGGCCAGAAGGTGAAACGCGGCGATCGCATTGCGCTTTCCGGCAACACCGGGCGTTCCACCGGGCCGCACCTGCACTTTGAACTGTGGACCGGCCAACAGGCGGTGAACCCGCTGACGGCCAAGCTGCCGCGTTCCGAAGGGCTGAGCGGCAAAGACCGCAGCGATTATCTGGCGCAGGTGAAGGAAGTGGTTCCTCAGCTGCAGCTGGATTAATACCCCCTTTTTCCGGCGCTTCGGCGCCGTCAATTTCATCGGCCTGATTGCGGGCCGATGCTGTTTTATCTGGGCGGTTCGCGGTTGTTAATTGCAAAATCGGTGATGGCAATTATGATTAGCCGAATCGCTAAGCGAAGAGCATGTGCATGCAAAACGAGAAGAAATCGAACGTAGAGTTCATCCCGCAGTTTCAGAAAGCCTTTTTATATCCGCGCTACTGGGGCGTGTGGTTGGGAACCGGCCTGATGGCCGGCATTTCGCTGGTACCTGCGCGCCTACGCGATCCGGTGCTGGGGGCGGTCGGCAAACTGGCCGGCAAGCTGGCGAAGGGCGCACGCCGTCGTGCCCGCATCAACCTGCTGTATTGCTTGCCGGAGCTGCCGGAAAGCGAACGCGAGCACATCATCGACCAGATGTTTGCCTGCGCGCCGCAGTCGATGGTGCTGATGGCGGAACTGGCCTGCACCAAGCCCGAGAAAGTGCTCAAGCGCGTGCGTTGGCACGGTGAAGAGGTGTTGGACAAGATCCGGGCGGAAGGGCGCAACGTCATTTTCCTGGTGCCACACGGCTGGGCGGTGGATGTGCCGGCGATGCTGATGGCCGCGCGCGGCCAACCGATGGCCGCGATGTTCCACAATCAGCGTAATCAGCTGATCGACTACCTGTGGAATGCCGTGCGGCGTAAATTCGGCGGCCGCATGCACGCGCGGAACGACGGCATCAAACCGTTTATCAGTTCGGTACGGCAGGGGTATTGGGGCTACTATCTGCCCGATCAGGATCACGGCGCCGAGCACAGCGAGTTCGTCGATTTCTTCGCGACCTATAAGGCGACGCTGCCGGCGGTAGGCCGGTTGATGAAAGTGTGTCGTGCGGCGATCGTGCCTTTATTCCCGGTGTACGACGGCAAAACCAGCATGTTGGACATTTATATCCGCGAGCCGATGGATGACCTGGCCGAAGCCGACGATCCGCGCATTGCCCGCCGCATGAACGAAGAGGTGGAAAATCTGGTGGGCCCGAACCCGGAGCAGTACACCTGGATCCTCAAACTGCTGAAGACGCGCAAGGAAGGGGAGATTGAACCTTACTCGCGCGACGATCTGTATCGTTAATCCTGTCTCCCGCTAACGCCGGCCGGGCCACAACCCGGCCGGCGTCTCTTCAGATGTGCACCATACAGCCGCGAGCCCGCAGGATGTCGACGACTTTAGGCGTGCGGGTGAAATCATTCCAGCGCAGGTCCAGCTTGCGCAGGCGGCTCAGTTCGCCGAGGCTTTCCGGCAGGTCGCTCAGGCGGTTGGCGCGCAGGTCCAGACTTCTCAGCGCCGTCAGCTCGCCGGTATTTTCCGGCAGACGCGACAGTTGATTGAAACGCAGGTTCAGCTCGCTCAACCGCGGCAGCCGGCAGAAGGCCTGCGGCAGCTCGGCGATGGCATTGTTAGCCGCGTCGAGTATCTCCAGCTCACCGAGCTGAGCCATTTCCGCCGGCAGCGAAGTCAGGGCATTTTTCATGATATGCAGTTCGCGCAGCGCGCGAAGTTGCCCGATTTCGGCGGGCAGGCTGCCGATGCGGTTGTTGTATAAACGCAGCTCCTGCAATGCAACAAGCCTCGGTATTGCCTGTGGTAAAGCGGTTAAATGGTTGTCGGTCGCGTTGAGGTAAACCAACTGCTGCAGCTGCGCCAGCGAGCGCGGCAGCTCGCTAAAGCCGTTATCGCTCAGATAGAGGTATTTCAACCGATGCAGCTGCCCCAGTTCTTCGGGGAGTTCGCTTGCGCGATTGTGGCCAAAGTCGAACATCTCGAGCTGTTGCAACTGGCCAATCTCCGGCGGCAGGCGGTCGAGCTGATTACAGGAGATATTCAGCACCCGCAGATTTCGGTGCCGGAAGATCGGGGTGGGGAAGGCCGTCAGCAGATTGTCGTACAGGCTAATCTTGCGCAGCGCGTGGCCGGCTAACGGCGACTCGTCGAGCTGCGTCAGGCCGTGGCCGTCGAGATCGAGCTCATCACCGCTCGCTGCGGGAGTGTGTTGGTGGAGCATGGCGTTCTCCGTCTTTTATGGCGGTGTCAGGGCAAAAAAAAATGCCGGCCAACGTGAGCCGGCCGGCATTTCGTCTGCGGCGTGGATTATTCGACGCGCAGGATACGGCTGGTATTGGTGGTGCCGACGGTTTCCATCACGTCGCCCTGGGTGACGATCACCAGATCGCCGGAGACCAGGAAGCCTTTGTCGCGCAGGCGATTGACGGCTTCATTGGCGGCGATCACGCCGTCTTTGTGGCTGTCGAAATACACCGGCGTCACGCCGCGATACAGCGCGGTCAGGTTCAGCGTGTGCTCATGACGCGACATGGCGAAGATCGGCAGGCCGGAGCTGATGCGCGACATCATCAGCGCGGTACGGCCGGACTCTGTCATGGCGATCAGTGCGGTAACGCCTTTCAGGTGGTTGGCGGCATACATCGAAGACATGGCAATCGCTTCTTCGATGTTGTCGAACTGCACGTCCAGGCGGTGTTTGGAGACGTTGATACTTGGGATCTTCTCGGCGCCCAGACAAACGCGCGCCATCGCCGCCACGGTTTCCGCCGGGTATTGGCCGGCGGCGGTTTCCGCCGACAGCATAACGGCGTCGGTGCCGTCCAGCACGGCGTTGGCCACGTCCATGACTTCGGCGCGGGTCGGCATCGGGTTGGTGATCATCGACTCCATCATCTGGGTCGCGGTGATCACCGCGCGGTTCAGGGTACGGGCGCGGCGGATCAGTTTCTTCTGAATGCCGACCAGTTCCGGATCGCCGATTTCGACGCCGAGGTCGCCACGGGCAACCATGACCACGTCTGAGGCCAGAATAATGTCGTCCATCGCTTCGTCGCTGCAGACCGCTTCGGCGCGCTCAACCTTGGACACGATCTTGGCATTGCAGCCGGCGTCGCGCGCCAGGCGGCGAGCATAGTTCAGGTCTTCACCGGTACGCGGGAAGGAGACCGCCAGGTAATCGACGCCAATCTTGGCGGCGGTCACGATGTCTGCCTTGTCTTTCTCGGTCAGCGCTTCGGCCGACAGGCCACCGCCGAGTTTGTTGATGCCCTTGTTGTTGGACAGCGGGCCGCCGACGGTGACTTCGGTAAACACTTTCATGCCCTGAACTTCGAGCACTTTCAGCTGAACGCGGCCGTCGTCGAGCAGCAGGACATCGCCCGGCACCACGTCGGCAGGCAGGCCTTTATAGTCGATACCGACTTTTTCTTTATCGCCTTCGCCTTTTGACAGGTTGGCGTCCAGCAGGAATTTATCGCCCACGTTGAGGAAGATTTTGCCTTCCTTGAAGGTGGACACGCGGATTTTCGGCCCTTGCAGATCGCCGAGAATAGCGACGTGACGTCCCAGTTTGGCGGCGATTTCACGCACTTTGTCAGCGCGAACCTGGTGGTCTTCCGGGCTGCCGTGGGAGAAGTTAAGCCGAACTACGTTGGCGCCGGCGGCAATGATCTTTTCCAGATTATTGTCGCGGTCTGTAGCCGGACCCAGGGTGGTAACGATTTTGGTTCTTCTGAGCCGTCTGGACATGTATTACTCCGTTGACTGGTGAAGCAAATATTGGTGTTGCGATAAACGTCGGATAACGAAACCAGGCGTGAAATGTAATTTTACAACACTGATATTTCACCCGGGTTACCCGCATGAGCATATTAACAGGGTACAGCCTCTGATGCCGTCATTCAAATGTCTGTTGAACGGCGATTTTTTCTTCGTCAGGTCACGAGTCAAAACTGTTGGGAATGACCACCCCTTTATCAAAGCGCGATTCTTTGAGCGCTTCTTTGACCCGCTTCAAGTTATCTCTGAATTTAGCCCCTCTGCGCAAGGTAAATCCGGTGGCGAGCACGTCAATGAGCGTTAATTGCGCGATCCGCGACACCATCGGCATGTAAACGTCGGTGTCTTCGGGCACATCGAGCAGCAAAGGGAGGGTCGCCGCCTGAGCGAGCGGGGTGTCGCGCGAGGTGATAGCCAATACCGTGGCGTCGTTTTCTCGCGCCAGGTGAGCCATCTCCACCAGATTCTTGGTGCGGCCGGTGTGTGAGATCAACACCACCACGTCCCCTTCGCCGGAGTTCATGCAGCTCATGCGTTGCATAACGATGTCATCGAAGTAGACCACCGGGATATTGAAGCGGAAAAATTTGTTCATCGCGTCGTGCGCCACCGCCGCGGAGGCGCCCAGGCCGAAGAAAGAGATCTTTTTTGCCTGGGTGAGCAGGTCAACCGCACGATTGATTGCGGCAATATCCAAATTTGCCTTTACTGTATCCAGGCTGGCCATGACCGATTCGAAGATCTTGCTGGTATAGGAATCGACGCTGTCGTCTTCCTCAACGTTACGGTTTACGTAGGGCGTGCCGTTAGCCAGGCTTTGGGCGAGGTGCAGTTTGAAATCGGGAAAGCCTTTGGTATCAAGGCGGCGGCAAAAGCGGTTGACGGTAGGTTCGCTGACGTCGGCCATGCGCGCCAGCGTGGCAATGCTGGAGTGAATGGCGGTCTGTGGGGAGGCCAGGATCACCTCGGCGACTTTCCTTTCAGATTTGCTCAGGAGTTCCAGATGGCTCTGGATTTTGTCCAGCGTATTCATATAACGAGAGTCACTCATGGTTTTATCCCTGTGGCTTTCAAGCAACAGCGCCGAATTTCGCCCGTGTTCGCCGCGCACGCAGACGCCAAACGAGCGGCTGTAACCTGGAATCGATAGGGTATGTCGATTTCAAACAAAGGAGAAATCAATGCCGGTTTAGTGAAAATATACTACGTGCTGGTAACCGTTGGCAGTCTCGACAGGGCGTATGCAGGCTTTTTTCACCAGAATATGACCTGTGTCTAACTTTCATAATGGTAACAGAGCGTCAAAAAAGACGAAAAATTACAGTTTTGCCCGCCTGTGCGGGCTCTGGCGTGCATTGGCGCTACCGCTGGAATCTTGAGGTCTTTTTTCCTGCTTCTGCACCGGGTTTGCTGGCCGTAGTCAAACAGAGTACATTAGTAATGTAAGAAAATTACAAATATCCTGCAACGAGGAGATGAACATGGCGGTAACCTCTACAGCCCAGGCGTGTGACCTGGTTATTTTCGGCGCGAAAGGTGATTTGGCGCGCCGTAAGCTGCTGCCTTCCCTGTACCAGTTAGAGAAAGCCGGACACATCCACCCGGATACGCGGATCATCGGCGTCGGCCGCGCGGAGTGGGATAAAAAAGCGTATACCGAAGTGGTCAAGGAAGCGCTTGGCACCTTCATGAAAGAAAAGTTGGATGATGAACTCTGGGCCACGCTGAGCGCACGCCTGGACTTCTGCAATCTGGACGTCAACGACAGCAAGAACTTTACCAAACTGGGTAAAATGCTGGATCAGAAACACCGTACCACCATCAACTACTTCGCCATGCCGCCAAGCACCTTCGGCGCCATCTGCAAAGGGTTGGGCGAAGCCAAGCTGAACCATGAGCCGGCGCGCGTGGTAATGGAAAAACCGTTGGGCACCGATCTGGCGTCCTCCCGCGTGATCAACGATCAGGTAGCGGAGTATTTCAACGAATCCCAGGTTTACCGTATCGACCACTATCTCGGCAAAGAGACGGTGCTGAACCTGTTGGCGCTGCGTTTCGCCAACTCGCTGTTCGCATCCAACTGGGATAACCGCACCATCGATTCGGTGCAGATCACCGTGGCGGAAGAGGTGGGCATCGAAGGGCGTTGGGGTTACTTCGACCAGGCCGGCCAGATGCGCGACATGATCCAGAACCACCTGCTGCAGATCCTGACCATGATCGCCATGTCGCCGCCGGCGGATCTGACCACCGACCGTATCCGCGACGAAAAGGTGAAGGTGTTGCGCTCGCTGCGCCGTATCGATCAGACCAATGTACGGGAAACCACCGTGCGCGGTCAGTACACCGCCGGTTTCGTCCAGGGCAAGAAAGTGCCGGGTTATCTGGAAGAGGAAGGGGCGAACAAGAGCAGCAGCACCGAAACCTTCGTCTCCATCCGCGTGGATATCGACAACTGGCAATGGGCCGGGGTGCCGTTCTACCTGCGTACCGGTAAACGTCTGCCGACCAAATGCTCGGAAGTGGTGGTGTACTTCAAAAACCCGCCGCTTAACTTGTTCAGCGATTCTTACCAGCAGCTGCCGCAGAACAAGCTGACCATCCGCCTGCAGCCGGACGAAGGCATCGAAATTCAGGTGCTGAACAAGGTGCCGGGGCTGGATCACAAGCACCGTCTGCAGACCACCAAGCTGGACCTGAGCTTCTCGGAAACCTTCAACCAGGAGCACGTGGCGGACGCCTACGAGCGCCTGCTGCTGGAGACCATGCGCGGCATTCAGGCGCTGTTCGTGCGCCGCGATGAAGTGGAAGAAGCCTGGAAGTGGGTCGACTCCATCATGGACGCATGGAAAGCCGACAACGAGGCGCCGAAGCCTTATCAGGCGGGCACCTGGGGGCCGGTGGCCTCGGTGGCGATGATCACCCGCGACGGCCGTTCCTGGAACGAGTTCGAGTAATGCGCAATGCCGGCAGCCTGTCTGCCGGCTTTTTTTTGCCTGCGATCTGCGCGTGGGCCACATCACTTACGGTACGGCCGGACGTCCGCGCATTTGCGCGGAGCCCTGTGGCAGGGGCGTGCCATTGTTAACCGCGAGTAATGGAGAAATAACGATGAAAAACTGGAAAACCAGCGCCGAGCAGATCCTGACGGCAGGGCCGGTGGTGCCTGTTATCGTGATCAACAAGCTGGAGCAGGCGGTGCCGCTGGCGAAAGCGCTGGTTGCCGGCGGCGTGCGGGTACTGGAGGTGACGCTGCGC
>NZ_KV792497.1:0-51364 GCF_001808215.1 Serratia sp. HMSC15F11 | reverse complement strand
CCGCCTGCGGGCTGGAGGCTATCCGCGCTATTGCCAACGAGGTGCCGGAGGCCATCATCGGCGCCGGTACGGTGATCAATCCGCAGCAGCTGCGGGAGGTGACCGAGGCGGGGGCGCAGTTCGCCATCAGCCCGGGGCTGACCGAAGCCTTGCTGCAGGCGGCGACGGTGGGGCCTATCCCGCTGATCCCGGGCATCAGCACCGTTTCCGAGCTGATGCAAGGTATGGATCACGGCCTGCGCGAATTCAAATTCTTCCCGGCGGAAGCCAACGGCGGCGTGAAGGCGCTGCAGGCGATCGGCGGCCCGTTCCCGCAGGTGCGTTTTTGCCCGACCGGCGGCATTACGCCGAGCAACTACCGCGATTATTTGGCGCTGAAAAGCGTGCTTTGCATCGGCGGTTCCTGGCTGGTGCCGGCGGATGCGCTCGAAAGCGGCGACTATGCGCGCATCACTGAACTGGCGCGCAGCGCCGTCAGCGGGGCTGCGTTGTAACCCGCACCGCGCCTGGGGTTGGCGCTTATTTGCGCACCCGCGAATGTCGCAAGGCTCAACGCTTCGTTGAGCCTTTTTTAATTTTTATCGAGATTAACTTTCTTATTTTTAACCCGTTTTTTTCTGCTTTTTTATGAAAACGGCAGTTTGCTTTCTCATTTTGGCTGTGGTAAAAATATCTCAGTCGAAAATTTTACTTTTATGAGGATATTGGGCAAATCGCACGGTGTGCGGCTGATAATAGAGAACTATTATGATGACTATTAACGGAACTACCCTCAGAACCTCTACTTGCCAACTCTTCCTGTCTGCGATCCTTGCCAGTGAGCATCACTGGTGCAGCGAGCTATAGCGTCTTTCTCCCTTAACCGGTGCAGGTGGCGGGCTTAGGCCTTCACGCTACCGTTCAGCCGGGCAAACATTCTTTTTGCGTTTGGGTCAGTTTATCCCCAGGGAACTCTGCGTCTTGCGCGCCGCAATACGGCCGTTCGACGAGATAAATCGGGATAAATATGCCTTGGCGCGCGTAATTCGCCGTTTGGGAGAAAAATTATGATTTATTGGATCTTTTTAGGTTTGGCCATCATGACCGAAATCATCGGCACCTTGTCGATGAAATACGCCAGCGTCAATGGCGGCATGATCGGGCACATCGTGATGTACGTGATGATCACCGCTTCTTATGTGTTGCTGTCGGTGGCGGTAAAACGCGTGGCGCTGGGCGTGGCCTATGCGCTGTGGGAAGGCATCGGCATTCTGTTCATTACCCTGTTCAGCGTGCTGTGGTTCGACGAGCCGATCTCGGCGCTGAAGGTGTTGGGCCTGGCGACGCTGATCGCCGGCATCATGCTGGTGAAATCCGGCACCCGCAAAGAGCGAAAACAGGTCAGCCCGCGAGGTGACAACCATGCAACAGTTTGAGTTGTACCACATTGGGTTCCTGGGACTGGCGATCGTGCTGGAAATCATCGCCAACATCTTCCTGAAGATGTCGGACGGCTTCCGCAAAATTTGGCTGGGGCTGTTGTCGCTGCTGTCGGTACTCGGCGCGTTCAGCGCCCTGGCGCAGGCGGTGAAGGGCATCGATCTGTCGATCGCTTATGCGCTGTGGGGCGGTTTCGGTATCGCCGCCACCATCGCCGCAGGCTGGATCATGTTCGGCCAGCGGTTGAACGCCAAAGGCTGGATTGGCCTGGCGCTGCTGCTGACGGGGATGGTGATCCTCAAACTGTCCTGATAGCCGGCAATAAAAAAACCGCAGGCGTTGCCGTCTGCGGTTTTTTTCGTCTGCGCTCAGGCTTACAGCGCGGCGATGATTTTGATTTCCACCTTGTACTTCGGATTCATCAGCTGCGCCTGCACCGTGCAGCGCACCGGCGCGCTGCCGGCGACCACCCAGGCGTCCCAGGCGGCGTTCATCGCGGCGAAGTCGGCGGTGTTGGCCAGGAAGATGGTGGCATCCAGAATGCGGCTTTTGTCCGAACCGACGCGCGCCAGCAGCACGTCGATGGCGGCGAGGGCGTTGGCGGTCTGCGCGGTCGCGTCGTCGTCCAGGTTTTCCGGCACGCTGGTGTAGTAAACGGTCTCGTTGTGCACCACGGCTTCGGACCAGCGCTGATCGGGATCAATTCTTTCGATATTCATTTGCTTATCTCCATATCATAGTCGCGCTAAGGGTAGCACAGCCGGTCATGAAAATGCGCGGCGATAAAGTGGGTGGTAGCCGGGCGGCAGGCTTGGCATAATCACCGCTGAATGACACCGGCAGAGAGACAGCGTGACAGACGATTTTGCAACAGACGGCGCATTGGCGCAGGCTATCAAGGGATTCAAACCGCGTGAGCCGCAGCGGCAGATGGCGCAAGCCGTTACCGAGGCGATCAATTTCAAGCAGGAGCTGGTGGTCGAAGCCGGCACCGGCACCGGCAAAACCTTCGCTTATCTGGCGCCGGCGCTGCGCGCCGATCGTAAAGTGATCATCTCGACCGGTTCGAAAGCGTTGCAGGATCAGCTGTATGCGCGCGATCTGCCTACCGTTGCCAAGGCCTTGAAGTACAAAGGCAAGCTGGCGCTGCTGAAGGGGCGCTCCAACTACCTGTGTCTGGAACGGCTGGAGCAGCAGTCGATGGCCGGCGGCGAACTGGCGGGGCAGACGCTGATCGATCTGGTGCAGCTGCGCAAGTGGTCGTCGCAGACCAAAGAGGGCGACATCAGCACCTGCAGCGAAGTGGCGGAAGACAGCTTCGTCTGGCCATTGGTGACCAGCACCAATGACAACTGCCTGGGCAGCGACTGCCCGCTGTATCAGGATTGCTTCGTGGTCAAGGCGCGTCGCCGCGCGATGGATGCGGATGTGGTGGTGGTGAACCATCACCTGTTCCTGGCGGATATGGTGGTGAAAGAGGGCGGTTTCGCCGAGCTAATCCCGGAAGCCGAGGTGATGATTTTCGACGAGGCGCACCAAATCCCCGACATCGCCAGCCAGTATTTCGGCCAGCAGCTCACCAGCCGCCAACTGTTGGATCTGGCGAAGGACATCACCATCGCCTACCGCACCGAGGTGCGCGACGCCGCTCAACTGCAAAAAAGCGCCGACCGTCTCAGCCTGAGCACGCAAGATTTTCGCCTGAATCTGGGCGAGCCGGGTTTTCGCGGCAATCTGCGCGACGTGCTCGGCGAACCCAACGTGCAGCGCGCTCTGTTGCTGCTCGATGACGCGCTGGAGCTGTGTTATGACGTGATGAAGCTGTCGCTGGGGCGTTCGGCGCTGCTGGACGCTGCCTTTGAACGCGCCACGCTGTACCGCGCGCGGCTTAAGCGGCTGAAAGCGGTGACGGAGCCGGGCTACAGCTATTGGTATGAATGCAACTCGCGCCACTTCGTGCTGGCGCTGACGCCGCTGACGGTGGCCGATCGGTTCCGCGAAATGCTGGACGACAAGCCGGGCAGCTGGATCTTTACCTCGGCCACGCTGTCGGTCAATGACCAGTTGGGTCATTTCACCGAACGGCTGGGGCTGACCAAGGCCAAAACGCTGCTGTTGCCGAGCCCGTTCGACTATGCCAAACAGGCGTTGCTGTGCGTGCCGCGCTTTTTGCCTTCGCCGAATCAGCCCGGCGGGGCCCGCCAGCTGGCGCGCATGCTGCGGCCATTAATCGAAGCCAACAACGGCCGCTGCTTCTTTTTATGCACCTCGCACCAGATGATGCGCGAGTTGGCGGAAGAGTTCCGCGCCACGATGACGCTGCCGGTGCTGTTGCAAGGGGAAACCAGCAAAGGGCAGCTGCTCGCGCAGTTCGTCGCCGCCGGTAACGCGCTGCTGGTGGCGACCAGCAGCTTCTGGGAAGGGGTGGACGTGCGCGGCGACGCGCTGTCCTGCGTCATCATCGATAAACTGCCGTTTACTTCACCGGACGATCCGCTGCTGAAGGCGCGCATTGAGGATTGCCGCCTGCGCGGCGGTGACCCGTTCAATGACGTGCAGTTGCCGGATGCGGTCATCACCCTGAAACAGGGCGTCGGCCGCTTGATCCGCGACACTGACGACCGCGGCGTGCTGGTGATTTGCGATAACCGTCTGGTGATGCGGCCTTATGGCGAGGTGTTCCTCAATAGCCTGCCGCCGACGCCGCGCACCCGCGATCTGAAGCAGGCCATCGCCTTCCTGCAGGCCGCCGATGCGTCGGCCACGTGAAAGATGAAGGGCTTACGGGGCTGTGCTACAATGCGCGCCCTGTATGAAAAACCCAGTTTTATTCCCGCCAGAGGTTGGCATGTCCACGCGAATTTTAGCGATCGATACCGCGACGGAAGCCTGTTCCGTCGCCGTCTGGAATCAAGGCGAAATCCACGCCCTGTTTGAGCTGTGCCCACGCGAGCATACGCAACGAATTTTACCTATGGTGCAGCAGGTGCTGGCGGAATCCGGTCTGGCGCTCAACCAGCTCGACGCGCTGGCCTTCGGTCGCGGCCCCGGCAGCTTTACCGGGGTGCGCATCGGCATCGGCATCGCTCAGGGCCTGGCGCTGGGCGCCGATCTGCCGATGATTGGCGTTTCCACGCTGCAAACCATGGCGCAGGGCGCCTGGCGCGTCAGCGGCGCGGCGCGCGTGCTGGCGGCGATCGATGCGCGTATGGGGGAAGTCTACTGGGGGCAGTTCGAACGCCAGGTGGACGGCAGCTGGTTGGCAAGCGAAGGCGAAGCCGTGCTGTCGCCGGCGCAGGCGCTGGAGCGTGCGCAGCGCCTGCAGGGCGAATGGGCCCACGTCGGCACCGGCTGGCAAACCTATCCCGACCTGGTCAACGGTTCAACCCTGAGCGTACGCGACGGCCAAATGCTGTTGCCGCAGGCGCAAGACATGCTGCCGCTGGCGCTGCACGCCTGGCAACAGGGGTTGGCGGTGGCGGTGGAAAACGCCGAGCCCACCTATCTGCGCAATGAAGTGACCTGGAAAAAACTGCCGGGCCGCGAGTAAGCGCGGCGTATTGTGCTGTTGTTGAGGCCGGGCGACGAAAGCCTGCAACTTGAACGATGAAACGCGGTCAAAGTTACAGGCATTTCAGGAGATTGCGACCATGTTAATCCGCACTGCAAGTAAAAAGCTGTCGCTGCTGGCCGTCGCCTGCGGCGCGCTGGTTCTGACCGGGTGCGTCACCGTACCGGATGCGATCAAAGGCACCAGCCCCTCGCCGGTGACTCAGCTTTCCTCGGTACAAAATGCACCGAACCTGTTTACCGGCGCGGAAGCCCGCTTCGGCGGCACCGTGGTCAACGTCGCCAATGAGCAAGGGCGCACGGTGCTGGAGATTGCGGCGGTGCCGCTCGACAGCGGTGCACGGCCGATACTGGGCGAACCGTCGCGCGGCCGCTTGCTGGCCACGGTAAACGGCTTCCTCGAACCGGTTGATTTCAAAGGCCAGTTGGTGACCGTCGTCGGCCCTATTACCGGGCTGAAAGAGGGGCGGATCGGCATGACGCCGTATCGCTTCGTGACGATGAACGTGACCGGTTTCAAACGCTGGCATCTGGTGCAGCAGGTGGTGATGCCGCCGGCGCCGATGGGCCCTTGGGGCTGGCGCGGTGGCCCGTGGGGGCCCGGTTGGGGGGCAGGCTATGGCTGGTATAACCCTGGCCCGGCACAGGTGCAAACCATTGTAACCGAGTAGCATACGCTTGATGTGAACAAATTTGACAGGGCGGCTCAGGCCGCCTTTTTGTTTTTTGGGATAAGGAATATCCGACAATTAGTGACGTACATCGCAACCTGAATAATGTTTAAAACCCAAACTGGTCTGCTGAGTTAAAATATTGTTATGGTTAGGCTGCGAGTTTGAGGGCTGCGATGATAATTAGTAATGATTTCAGGAGTAATACCTTGGATAAGGTCTGGTTAAAACGGTATCCGGCAGATGTGCCCGCAGAGATTGATGCCGATCGCTATTCGTCGTTGATCGAAATGTTTGAGCATGCCGTGCAACGCTATGCCGATCAGCCTGCCTTTATCAACATGGGCGAGGTGATGACCTTCCGCAAACTGGAAGAACGCAGCCGGGCTTTCGCGGCTTACCTGCAAAATGAACTGGGCCTGAAGAAGGGCGACCGCGTCGCGCTGATGATGCCAAACCTGTTGCAATACCCCATCGCGCTGTTCGGCATTCTGCGCGCCGGCATGGTGGTGGTCAACGTCAACCCGCTGTATACCCCGCGCGAGCTGGAGCACCAGTTGAACGACAGCGGTGCCAGCGCCATCGTCATCGTCTCCAACTTTGCCCATACGCTGGAAAAAGTGGTGTTCAACACCCCGATCAAACACGTGATCCTGACGCGCATGGGCGATCAGCTTTCGGCCGCCAAAGGCACGCTGGTCAACTTCGTGGTCAAGTACGTTAAGCGCCTGGTACCGAAATACAACCTGCCGGACGCCATTTCATTCCGCAGCGCGCTGCAGCGCGGCCGGCGTCTGCAATATGTGAAACCGGACATCATTAATGCCGATCTGGCCTTCCTGCAATACACCGGCGGCACCACCGGGGTGGCAAAGGGCGCGATGTTGACGCACCGCAACATGCAGGCCAACCTCGAGCAGGCCAAAGCCGCCTATTTGCCGCTGTTCCGCGAAGGGCAGGAACTGGTGGTGACGGCGTTGCCGCTGTATCACATTTTCGCGCTGACGGTGAACTGCCTGCTGTTTATCGACCTGGGCGGGCGCAATTTGCTGATCACTAATCCGCGCGATATTCCGGGGCTGGTGAAGGAACTCGGCAAATATCCGTTCACCGTCATGAGCGGGGTCAATACCTTGTTCAACGCGTTGCTGAACAACGAGGATTTCCACAAGCTCGATTTCTCTACGCTGCGTTTCTCGGTCGGCGGCGGGATGTCGGTGCAAAAAGCGGTGGCCGAGAAGTGGGAGCAAACCACCGGCAAACACCTGCTGGAAGGCTATGGCCTGACGGAGTGCGCGCCGCTGGTGGCCGGTAACCCTTACGATCTGAAACACTACAGCGGCAGCATCGGTTTGCCGGTGCCGTCGACGGACATTCGGCTGGTTGACGACAACGGTCACGATGTGCCGTCGGGCGAACCCGGCGAACTGTGGGTCAAAGGGCCGCAAGTTATGTTAGGCTATTGGCAGCGCCCGGACGCCACCGACGAAGTGCTGAAAGACGGCTGGCTGGCGACCGGTGATGTGGTGACCGTAGACGATCAGGGGTTTGTGCGCATCGTCGACCGTAAGAAAGACATGATCCTGGTCTCCGGTTTCAACGTTTACCCGAACGAAATCGAGGACGTGGTCAGCCAGCATCCGAAGGTGCTTGAATGTGCGGCGATCGGCGTGCCCAGCGAAGTCTCCGGCGAAACGGTGAAGATCTGCGTGGTGAAGAAAGACGCCTCGCTGACCAAGGAAGAGCTGTTGACCCATTGCCGTCGCCACCTGACCGGGTATAAAGTGCCTAAAATTGTTGAGTTCCGCGATGAACTGCCGAAGTCGAACGTCGGCAAGATTTTGCGGCGAGAACTGCGTGATGAGCAAAAAACACCAAAACCGGCCGATGCCGCCTAGGTGTCGCTCTCGCGCCTGACTATCAACAACGCCGGTGAATGCCGGCGTTGTTGTGTTTGAATCCTACAAGAGAATGATGTTTTGAATTATCAGTTGATCACTACCGATGCCGGATTGCAGCAGGTCTGCGAGCAGGCGAGAAAGCATGCCCAGATTGCGCTGGACACCGAGTTTGTCAGAACGCGCACCTACTATCCGCAGCTGGGCCTGATCCAGCTCTACGACGGTGAACAACTCTCCCTCATAGATCCTCTGCCGATCAAGCAATGGCAGCCGTTTGTCGACCTGCTGGCCGACACCGCCGTGGTGAAGTTCCTGCATGCCGGCAGTGAAGATCTCGAAGTGTTTCTCAACGCCTTTAAAACGCTGCCGACGCCGATGGTCGATACCCAGATCCTGGCGGCCTTTACCGGCCGGCCGCTCTCCTGTGGCTTCGCGACGCTGGTGGCGGAGTACATGAAGGTTGAGCTCGACAAGAGCGAGTCGCGCACCGACTGGCTGGCGCGTCCGCTGACCGAAAGGCAGTGTGTGTACGCGGCTGCCGACGTGTTCTATCTGCTACCGATGGCCAAACAGCTGGTGCAGGAGACGGAAGAGGCCGGTTGGACCGCGGCGGCCAATAACGAGTGTCTGCTGCTGTGCCAGCGCCGTAGCGAGACGCTGGCGCCGGCATTGGCCTACCGTGAAATCAGCAACGCCTGGCAGCTGCGCCCGCGTCAGCTCGGTTGTCTGCAGAAGTTGGCGGAATGGCGGCTGCGCCAGGCGCGCGAGCGCGATCTGGCGGTGAACTTCGTGGTGCGTGAGGAAAACCTGTGGCAGGTGGCGCGCTATATGCCGTCTTCGCTGGGAGAACTGGATTCGCTGGGCCTGAGCGGGCCGGAGATCCGTTATCACGGTAAAACGCTGCTGGCGCTGGTGGCGGAAGCCGAAGCGCTGGAAGAATCCGAGTTGCCGGCGCCGTTGGCTAACCTTATCGATCAGCCGGGCTACAAGAAGGTGTTCAAAGACATCAAGGCGGCGATTGCTGCCGTCAGCGAGCAAAGCGGGTTGAGCAGCGAATTGCTGGCATCCCGTCGCCAAATTAACCAATTGCTGAACTGGCATTGGAAACTGAAGGACGGCGAAAGTCGCCCTGAATTAATCAGCGGCTGGCGCGGCGATCTATTAATGGCACCGCTGCAGGACATCCTGAAAGATTATTAAACGCTGATTATCACCAGGGCAGGGTAGGGAAACTCTGCTCGGGTGAATATAGGCAGGAAATAATGCGTTGAAGGTAAATCTGGCCAGAATTTACTTTAAACGAGGCGGCGGCAAAGTTAATTGGGAATTGTCCCAAAGGGAAAAATCGCTTTTTTGCTGCCGATAAAGCTTAATAACTGGATGCACATACAGTTACCCCCTGCACAAAATATACAGGGGGTAATTAATGCGTCGCAATCATTTAGCAGCTTCTTCCGATTCCGGTAATGTCACGTTAAGTTCAAGTACCGAAATATCGTCCCCTTTCTGCTCGAATTGCACGTGCAGCATTTCAGGATCGATCTGAATGTATTTGCAAATAACCGCCAGAATATCGCGTTTCAGATCAGGCAGATACGGGGGCTCACTGTCCCCGCGACGACGCTCTGCGACGATAATCTGCAGCCGTTCCTTGGCTATATTGGCTGTCTGTTTTTTGCGGGACAGAAAGAAGTCTAATAAGGCCATGGTTTATCCCCCAAAAAGGCGTTTCAGGAAACCCTTCTTCTCTTCTTCAATGAAGCGGAATGGGCGTTCTTCCCCCAACAAGCGGCAAACGGTATCGTCGTACGCCTTACCGGCGTCTGACTCGGCATCCAGAATGACAGGCTCACCCTGGTTGGAAGCGCGCAGCACGGACTGGTCTTCCGGAATCACACCCACCAGTGGAATGCGCAGGATTTCCAGCACGTCTTCCATGCTCAGCATGTCGCCACGGCTGACGCGGCCCGGGTTGTAACGGGTCAACAGCAGGTGTTCCTTGATTGGCGATTCGCCTTTCTCGGCGCGGCGTGACTTGGAAGAGAGGATGCCCAGGATACGGTCGGAGTCGCGTACCGAAGACACTTCCGGGTTGGTGGTGATGATAGCTTCGTCGGCGAAGTACAGCGCCATCAGCGCACCGGTTTCGATACCGGCCGGTGAATCGCACACCACGAAGTCAAAATCCATCTCGCCGAGATCGTTGAGAATTTTTTCAACGCCTTCGCGGGTCAACGCGTCTTTGTCGCGCGTCTGCGAAGCAGGCAGGATATAGAGGTTTTCAGTGCGTTTGTCTTTGATCAACGCCTGATTCAGCGTGGCATCGCCCTGAATCACGTTCACGAAATCATACACTACCCGACGTTCGCAGCCCATGATCAGGTCAAGATTACGCAGGCCGATATCGAAATCGATCACGACGGTTTTCTTGCCTTTCTGGGCCAGGCCGGTAGCGATGGCCGCGCTCGAAGTGGTCTTGCCAACGCCCCCTTTACCCGATGTAACAACAATAATGCGTGCCATGAAATGGATTCCTTGTCAAAAGGGCTTAGTTTAAAGGTTGTATGGTTAAAGCGTTATCCAACAGGCTGAGTCGTACGGCCTGCCCGACGTAATCGGACGGGATTTGGTCGCTCAACCAGTACTGCCCTGCGATAGAGACTAGCTCAGCCGCCAGGTGGGTGCAAAAAATCTGACATTGCGTGTCGCCTGACGCGCCTGCCAGTGCGCGACCGCGCATCATGCCGTAGACATGAATGTTGCCGTCGGCAATCAATTCGGCGCCGGCGCTGACGCTGTTGGTCACGATAAGATCGCAGTTGCGGGCGTAAATCTGTTGGCCGGAACGGACAGGCGTGCTGATGATACGCGTTTTGGCGGGGGCGTTATCCGCCACCACGGGCGCAGGCGCAGGCTCCGGCGCCGCCATCTTTTGGCCTTTGCCTTCGCTCAGCAGCGGCAGCCCGGCACGGGCTATCGCGCGCTTTTGACGCTCATCTCTGCAACCGCTGATACCCACAACGCGCAGACCTGCTGCCGCGACAGCCTGTTGAAGTTCTTTCCAGTTCGCATCGCCATCCAGCGTTGCGACGTTGATAACAACAGGGGCGTTTTTCAGAAAAGCGGGCGCTTGCTCAACTTTCTCCTGTAACGCCTGACGTATTACCTCAGGCTGCGAATTATGCAAATGAACAACCGATAGGGTAAAACTGCTGCCTTTTAGCTCAATTGGCGATTGTGACATCTATCCTGACTCAGTCTCAGCAACTTTAAATCCCCGGAATACCACTCGGGGTGCGATATTCCGATGTACTATAAGCATGTTATAGTCAGAGTTATATCCAGGCAAGACGCTCCCTCAATTAAATAGAGTTAAAAAAATGCTTTGTGTGATCTATAGAAGCCCGAAACGCGATCAAACTTATCTTTATGTCGAAAAAAAAGACGATTTCTCTCGTGTGCCGGAAGAGCTGATGAAAAGTTTCGGTGTGCCGCAATTCGCCATGATGCTTTCGCTCGATGAGCGCAAGAAATTGGCCTCGGCGGATATCGAAAAGGTGAAGCAGGCGTTGAAAGACGAAGGCTATTACCTGCAGTTCCCGCCGCCGGTAGAAAACCTGCTCAATCAGCATCTGGCGGGCGACAAAGCCTGAGACGGCGGCTATGGCCAGGGGAGGCGCGATGACACGTTCGGCGAGAAGAACCGTATTGGCCGCCTGGCTGGCGCTGGGCGGTGTGCTGATACCGGGCGCGCCGCAGGCGGCACTGGAGGCGGCACTGGAGGCGACGCTGGCGGCGAGCGGCCGGGATCCGGCGCAGTTCCCGGCGTATGTCGAGCAACTCAAGCGCCAGGCGCGGGAGCAGGGCATCAGCCAGAGCACCCTTGACCGTGCTTTTGCGCAAATACATTTCGTCGATCGGGTGATCAAGGCCGATCGCAATCAGCCGGAGCAGAAGGTCACCCTGGATGACTACCTGCGGCGTGTGATGTCGCCCGCCAAGGTACGCCAGGGGCGCGAACTGTACCGGCAGCGCCAGGCGCAATGGACGCGCGCCAGCGAGCGCTATCGGGTGCCGGGGCGCTATATCATCGCGCTGTGGGGCATGGAAAGCGCCTACGGTAAGATTCAGGGTCGGGAAGACGTGGTGTCTGCGCTGGCGACGCTGGCGTTTGAAGGGCGCCGCGAGGCCTTTTTCAGTCAGGAGCTGATGGCGGCGTTGCAGATAGTCGAGCAGGGGCACGTCGGCGATACGCCGCTGAAAGGCTCCTGGGCAGGCGCAATGGGGCAATGCCAGTTTATGCCGAGCTCCTTCTTGCGCTACGCGGCGGACGGCGACGGTGACGGGCGCATCGATATCTGGAACAACATTGATGATGTCTTCGCGTCTACGGCCCGTTATTTGTCCAAAGAGGGCTGGCAGGCCGGCATCGGCTGGGGGCGCGAGGTCAAATTGCCCGCCGGTTTCAATCGGGCCGAGCTGGGGTTGAAAGACGCGCAGGCGCGCAGCGTCAATGCCTGGCAACAACGCGGGGTGCGTCGTGCGGATGGCAGTGCGTTGCCGCATGCCGTTCAGCGCGGTTGGATCATCGCGCCGGATGACCTGCAGGGGCGGACGTTCCTGGTCTATGATAATTTTCGCACCCTCATGCACTGGAATCGCTCTTACTATTTCGCCCTCGCCGTGGGTATGATGGCGGACGCGATCGGGCATTGATCCGGCCCACCAATAATCGGCTTGGCGCGCCAAGCCTCTACAGTTTGGGAGAAGCGGTATGTATCAACATAGAGACTGGCAGGGTTCGCTGCTCGATTTCCCGGTGAACAAGGTGGTCTGCGTCGGCAGCAACTACGCCGATCACATCAAGGAAATGGGCAGCGCGGTTTCCGTCGAGCCGGTAGTGTTTATCAAACCGGAAACGGCGCTGTGCGATATTCGCCAGCCGGTGGCCATCCCGAAAGAGTTCGGTGCGGTGCATCATGAGGTGGAGCTGGCGGTACTGATCGGCACGCCGTTGAAACAGGCCAACGAAGACCGCGTTGCGCGGGCGATCGCCGGCTACGGTGTGGCGCTCGATCTGACGCTGCGCGATCTGCAGGCGGGCTTTAAAAAAGCCGGTCAGCCTTGGGAAAAGGCCAAGGCCTTCGACGGTTCCTGCCCGATGTCGGGGTTTATCCCGGTGGCGGAATTCGGCGATCCGCAAAATGCCGAGCTGTCGCTGACCGTTAACGATCAACTGCGCCAGCAGGGCAATACGCGTGACATGATCACGCCGATCCTGCCGCTTATCAGCTACATGAGCCGTTTCTTCACGCTGCGCGCCGGCGACATCATCCTGACCGGCACGCCGCAGGGCGTGGGCCCGATGGCCTCCGGCGACATGCTTAAAATCAGCCTGAACGGCAAAACGCTCAGCACCCGCGTGATCTGATCTCTCTTGCCGCCGGCGCCGTCGGCGGCAAAGCTTGCATCTTGTGGTTAAAATGTCTATATAGTCCCCCCTCGAACCTGTGCGCAGGTGACTTATCCATTTACCGAAACCGGACGCTAACATGTCACAACTCGCTTTTTGGCAACAGAAAACGCTGGCGGAAATGTCAGAACAAGAGTGGGAATCGCTGTGCGACGGGTGCGGGCAATGCTGTTTGAATAAGCTGATCGACGAAGATACCGACGAGATTTATTTTACCAACGTAGCCTGCAACCAGCTCAACATCAAATCCTGCCAATGCCGTAACTATGAGCGGCGCTTCGAGCTGGAAGAGGACTGCATCAAACTGACGCGCGAGAACCTCACGACCTTCGATTGGTTGCCGCCGACCTGCGCCTATCGCCTGATCGGTGAAGGCAAACCGCTGTTCCCTTGGCATCCGCTGCTGAGTGGCTCCAAGGCGGCGATGCACGGCGAGCGCATCACGGTGCGGCATATCGCGGTGCGCGAGAGCGAAGTCGTGGACTGGCAGGATCATATCCTCAACAAGCCGGACTGGGCCAGGTAACGTCACCCCTTGGGCAGCAAGAGGGCGGCGTATTCAGACATTCCGTCCTCTGTGCTATCTAGCGCGCTACCGTCGGGCGTGGGGGTTATGGCATAACCGCCACTTCACGCTTTTTTATCGCGGCGATGCCAGTTAGCCAGATTTTTCAGCGGCTGCTTCACATACGGGCTGGCTTTGATCAGGCTGAACAGCAGTTTATTCACCGCCGTACCCACCTTGTCCATCGGCCGGTCGATATCGATAAACAGCACCGTACGCAGCTCGTCGGTGTCGTTGCGGACCTCGTGCTCGTAGGAATCATCAAACAGAATCACCTTGCCCTCATCCCAGTGCAGGATCTGATCGTCAACGCGGATCCACAGCCTTTCCCGATCCTTTGGCACGATCAACCCCAGGTGCGCACGCACCACGGCACGGGTCGGGCCCTTGTGGGGCACGATGTGATAGTGCGGTTTAAGGATCGAAAACATCGCGGTGCGCATGCCGGGGATCTCGCTGACCGCCTATGCAGTCAGGCAGAGACAGGGCCTGGCTCACCGAAAGAAAGGGTGAAAATCACAACGTCATTCAGCATAAGGAAAGCATCGCGAATGATTTTAATCATTAGTGCGCGAACGGTGAGCGGGGCTTGGGATAAAGGGGAATATTCGCCAATCAAATGAGGGGGGAAGGAAAAAAGCCCCTGCAAAGATGAGGGGCAAGACACACAACAACACCAGGGAAATCGGTAATACTCACTTTGCCGATACTATAAGGATTTTATGGGCAAACTTCACCAAAATATTGTGCTCTGAATGTGACAAAGACGCAGTGGTTCATAAGTAACGGTAATTTATTGCTGCTCTAAGGCGGAAAGGAAAGCGCTGCTGCCGCCCGTTGTTGCCCGCCAACATCGCAGAAGTTTAATGTTATGTAAATTACGCGCTTAACCGAGCCGGAATGCTTCTTTTTAAACGATAAGTTGGGTAATTTGGCCGCTCTCCCGCATGTTCGAGAGTATAACAATGAAAATGATCCGTCTGTTTGCCGTGGCTGGAGCGCTGATTGTGCTCGTTTATTTCCTTACGCATACCTGAAATGGGGTTATCTCTGAATTTGACCGCAATACCCTAAAAAAACGGCGCCTTTCGGCGCCGTTTTTTGTTTGTCTGCCGATCAGCGGCCGAACAGGTCGCGGCGACGTGGGCGAACAAATTGTGCGATCAGCACAATCAGTGCCACCAGCAGGTAGGTGCCGAAGATGCCGACCAGCCACTGTGGCATTTCCAGCGTCAGGAACTGCCATTGGCGCACGGAGCAGTCGCCGGAAGCGTGGAACACCGCCGGCAGCCATTTGTCCAGCGGCAGCCACGAAGGGAAGCTGACGAAGAAATCGCAGGTATTGAACGGCGAAGGGTGCAACTGGATCATGGTGTGCTTCCACGCCAGCTGTACGCCTTCCCAGGCGCTGTAGATCCACAGCAAGATCGCCACATAGCGCAGTGGGGTTTTCGGCGCGATGGCACCCACCAGCGAGGCGCCGAGGATGCCGAACAGCGCGCAACGCTCGTAAATGCACATGACGCAGGGCTGCAGCAGCATAACGTGCTGGAAATAGAGCGCGACCAGTTCCAACACCAACGCTGTCAGGGCCATCAGCAGCCAGGCGCCGCGTCCTTGTGAACAGCGGTTAAAGAATTGCAACATATCTAGATTCTTCCATGCAGTAAGCAATTGAACCGGCAGTGTAAACCAATTCCTTCTCGCTGCCAGCCACCTGGGCCGGATTCAGCGTAAAAATAGTCGGTTCACCCTGCCGGCGCCGCCTTAGTGGCCGACGGCGTCGATGGGCGGCAGCGCCAGCCAATGCCACTGCGTCAGCAGCTCGGTCGCCGGCTCCAGCGTGAACTGGACGCACAGCAGACCGACCACCGTCAGAACCACCGTATAAGGCAGGGCCATCCACACCATGCGGCCATACGACAGACGCACCAGCGGCGCCAATGCCGACGTCAGCAGGAACAGGAAAGCGGCCTGGCCGTTAGGGGTGGCAACCGAAGGCAGGTTGGTGCCGGTATTGATGGCAACCGCCAGCAGCTCAAACTGCTTCAGCGCGATGGTGCCGGTCTCCAGCGCCGCGCGCGCCTCGTTGATATAAACCGTACCGACGAACACATTGTCGGAAACCGACGACAGCAGACCGTTGAACAGGTAGAACAGCGAAAGCTGAGAGGCGGGGTCGGCGCGCAGCACAAACTGGATCACCGGGCTGAACAGGTGCTGCTCGATGATCACCGCGACCACGGTGAAAAACACCGTCAGCAGGGCGGTGAACGGCAACGCTTCCTGGAACGCTTTGCCGATGGCGTGTTCGTCGTTTACGCCGCACAGGGAAGTGGCGAGGATGATCACCGACAGGCCGATCAGCCCAACTTCCGCCAGATGGAAGGCCAGCGCCAGCACCAGCCAAACGCCGATCAGCGCCTGCATCACCAGCTTGAGGCGTTCTTGCCTGCTGCGGCCGGCGGTGGCTTTGCGATCATACTCTTTCAGCACGTCGCGCACCGCCGCCGGCAACTGCGCGCCATAGCCAAACAGGCGAAAACGCTCTACCAGCCAACAGACCAGCAGACCGCACACCAACACCGGCAGCGTGACCGGCGCCATCCGCAGGAAGAAATCGATAAAGCCCCAGCCCGCGCTTTTGGCGATGATCAGGTTTTGCGGCTCGCCTACCATGGTCATGACCCCGCCGAGCGCGGTGCCGACGCCGGCGTGCATCAGCAGGCTGCGCAGAAAGGCGCGGAATTGTTCCAGCGTCTGCTTGCGCTCTTCACCGGTGAAATCGCTGTCATCGCCGATGTCGCCATCGGGGCGATTCGACGTCACGTTGTGATAGATGGAATAAAAGCCGGTAGCCACGCTAATCACTACCGCCACGACCGTCAGCGCGTCGAGGAAGGCGGAAAGGAAGGCGGCGGCCAGGCAGAACGCCAGCGACAGCAGCGTTTTCGAACGGATGTTGAGCAGCAGCTTGGTGAAGACGAACAGCAGCAGCTGCTTCATAAAGTAGATGCCGGCCACCATAAAGACCAGCAGAAGCAAGACTTCCAGGTTATGTTCGATTTCCTGCGAGACCTGCGCCGGGCTGGTCATGCCGATGGCCACCGCCTCCAGCGCCAGCAGGCCGCCCGGCAGCAGCGGGTAGCATTTCAACGCCATCGCCAGGGTAAAGATGAACTCGACCACCAGCAGCCAACCCGCGACAAACGGGCTGGCGAAGAAGAACACCAAGGGGTTGATCGCCAAGAAAATGAGAATAGTCAGTTTGTACCAGTCGGGAGATTGCCCCAGAAAGTTTTTGAGCAGGGCGCTGCGCAGGGTTGTTTCCATTGTCCTTTATGCATCCTTAAATCAGTCGTAGCACGTACCCTAACAATGCGGCGGGGGCGGGCGCAACCGGAGCTTGTTTTACGGTGGCAAATTTCTGACGGCCGGTGTTTTTGCGCGTTTTTTGCCACTTTATGCACACTTTCGTTTATTGTTTTTCGCTCACGCTATGTCATGTCAGCACGATCTGGTATGATGAGCTGATTACTTTTACTGATTTTATCGTCGCAACGGAACGTCAAACACATGGTCATAAAGGCGCAGAGTCCTGCCGGTTTCGCGGAAGAGTACATTATTGAGAGTATTTGGAATAATCGCTTCCCCCCTGGCTCTATTTTGCCCGCGGAGCGTGAGCTTTCGGAGTTGATTGGCGTCACGCGCACCACGTTACGTGAAGTGTTGCAACGTCTGGCCCGCGATGGCTGGTTGACCATTCAGCATGGCAAACCGACCAAAGTGAACAATTTCTGGGAAACGTCCGGCCTCAATATCCTTGAGACCGTGGCCCGTCTCGATCACAAGAGCGTCCCGCAGCTGATCGACAACCTGCTGTCGGTGCGCACCAATATCGCGTCGATCTTTATTCGCGCCGCGGTGCGCAATCATCCGGAACAGGCCCAGGAAGTGCTGGCGAAGGCCGCCGAGGTAGAAGATCAGGCGGACGCTTTCAATCTGCTCGATTATGAGATCTTCCGCGGCCTGGCGTTTGCTTCCGGCAACCCGATCTACGGCCTGATTTTCAACGGCCTGAAAGGGCTGTACACCCGCGTGGGCCGTTACTACTTCTCCAACCCGGAAGCGCGCAAGCTGGCGCTAATCTTCTACAGCAAGCTGTCCACGCTGTGCCATGAGAAGCTGTACGACCAGGTGATGGATACCGTGCGCAACTACGGTAAAGACAGCGGGGCGATTTGGCAGAGCATGCAGGGCACCATGCCGAGCGATCTGACTGAAGCGCGTCGCTAATCGCGTATTCATGAAATCAGAAAGGGCGCCCTGCGGCGCCCTTTGTCGTTGTGGCGGTTACAGCGGCGTCGGCCGCGGCGGGCAACGATCGAGCAACTCCACGCTGCCATCTTCGTTTTGCTGCTCGAGGATCACGTCGAAGCCCCACAGGCGATGCAGGTGCTTCAACACGTCGCGGCGGCTCTTATCCAGCGGTGTGCGTTCTTGCGGGATGTAGCGCAACGTCAGCGAGCGGTCGCCGCGCAGGTCCACGTTCCAGATCTGAATGTTCGGCTCATGGTTGCTCAGGTTGTATTGCGCCGACAGCTCCTGGCGGATCGCCCGGTAACCGGCTTCGTTATGGATCGCGGCAATCTCCAGATAGTTGTTGCGATCGTCGTCCAGCACGGTGAACAACCGGAAATCGCGCATCACTTTGGGCGACAGGAACTGGCTGATAAAGCTCTCGTCCTTGAAGTCGCGCATGGCGAAGTGCAAGGTGTCCAGCCAGTCTTTGCCGGCGATGTCCGGGAACCAGTAGCGGTCTTCTTCGGTTGGCGACTGGCAGATGCGCTTGATGTCCTGGAACATGGCGAAGCCCAGCGCATACGGGTTGATGCCGTTATAGTACGGGCTGTTATACGGCGGCTGATACACCACGTTGGTGTGGCTGTGCAAAAACTCCAGCATAAACCGCTCGGTCACCCGACCCTCGTCGTACAGATGGTTGAGGATGGTGTAGTGCCAGAAAGTGGCCCAGCCCTCGTTCATCACCTGAGTCTGCTTTTGCGGGTAAAAATACTGGCTGACCTTGCGCACGATGCGCAGCACCTCACGCTGCCAGGGTTCCAACAGCGGCGCATTCTTCTCGATGAAATAGAGGATATTTTCCTGCGGTTCGCTCGGATACCGGCGCGCCTGCTCCGGCGATTCTTCGCGTTCGACGCGCGGCAGGGTCTTCCACAGCGTGTTCACCTGGCTTTGCAGATACTCTTCGCGGCTTTTCTGGCGCGCTTTCTCTTCTACCAGGGAGATTTTCTGCGGGCGTTTGTACCTGTCGACGCCGTAGTTCATCAGCGCGTGGCAGGAGTCCAGCAACCGCTCCACTTCATCGACGCCGTAGCGTTCTTCGCACTGGCTGATGTAGTGGCGGGCGAACAGCAGGTAATCGACGATGGAACTGGCGTCGGTCCAGCTGCGGAACAGATAGTTATTCTTGAAGAACGAGTTATGGCCATAGCAGGCGTGCGCCATCACCAGCGCCTGCATGGTGATGGTGTTCTCTTCCATCAGGTAGGCGATGCAGGGATTGGAGTTGATGACGATTTCATAGGCCAGCCCTTGCTGCCCCTGTTTGTAGCGCTGTTCGGTTTCGATGAACTTCTTGCCGAAGGACCAATGGGTATAGTTGATCGGCATGCCGACGCTCGAATAAGCGTCCATCATCTGTTCGGAGGTGATCACCTCGATCTGATGGGGGTAGGTGCCGAGCCGGTAATGCTTGGCGACGCGGTCGATCTGCTCCAAATACACCTGCAGCAGCTCGAACGTCCAGTCCGGTCCATCGCTCAGACGTTTATCATCCTTAACCTTTTCATGTGTTGAAGTAGTCATCAGCGCACCCTCATTATTCACGGGTCTTGCTCAAACGGCAGGCCCTGTAACAAGCATAGTTCAAGTCATAATTAACCGTTGCAAATCAGTGAAATAAAAATGTCGGTACGCAGGGGAGCGAACGGCAGTCAATCCAGCGCCCGCTGGCGCCGCGTCCGTCCCGGCAGAAGGCGGCGCAGCGCCGCGCTTCCTCTTCGAGTATAACCCTGCGGCAGGGGGGCGCAATAGATACTCTGCAGCGCGACAGGGATTGAAATTTGTTATGTTATATTGTAACTTTTTGTTTTCTCAATGACGGACAAGGAGCATCTTTTGGCGAGGCATTTTGGCAAACTGGCGGTGGCGCTGGCAGCGTTGTTTATCGGCGGGCAGGCGCTTGCCCACGGGCATCATTCACATGGCAAGCCGCTGACGGAAGTGGAAAAAAAGGCGGAGGCGGGCGTATTCGACGATAAAGACGTCAAAGATCGCGACCTGGCGGATTGGGAGGGCGTGTGGCAATCCGTGTATCCTTATCTGCTCAATGGGGAGCTCGATCCGGTGTTCAAGAAGAAGGCGGCGCAGGATAAGAGCAAGACCTTCGCAGAAGTGAAGGCCTATTACCGCAAAGGGTACGCCACCGACGTGGATACCATCGGCATTGAGAACGGCGTCATGGAATTTCACCGCGGCGACCAATCCAGCGCCTGCCAGTATAAGTACGCCGGGCATAAGATCCTGACGTATGTCTCAGGTAAAAAGGGCGTGCGTTATCTGTTCGAATGCCAGGATGCCGGCAGCCTGGCGCCGAAATTCGTGCAGTTCAGCGATCACATTATCGGTCCGCGCAAGTCGGCGCACTTCCATATCTTTATGGGCAACACATCGCAAGAGGCGTTGCTGAAAGAGATGGACAATTGGCCGACCTATTACCCATTCCAGCTGCAGACCAAAGAAGTCGTGGACGAGATGCTGCACCATTGATGCCGCTCGCTCACGCAGGTATAAGCCCACTCACGTGGGCTTATAGTCAGTCAAACGGCCTGATTTGCAGGTAATCGTCCGTCACTTCCATTTCAAACAACGTTTCATCCGCCAACAAAGTCGCGCGCATTCGCTCCCGGGCTTGCCGGTAGCGCTCATCCAGCTGAATATCACCGGCGTTTTCCCATGCGGCGCGGCTTGGCCACTGCGCGTAGCCAATAAACTGCCCGCCCATATCACGGTGCAGGCGGGAGCCGAGGCTGCCGCGCTGCAGATAAATGCCTTGGGTCAATTCAAGCCAAGCCTGGCGAAAGGCTTGTTCGTGTCCGGGTTTGACTGAGAACTGATAGAGAGCGATGAACATGCGAGGTTCTCCTGAATAGCGACAGTATGAACTCTAGGTGCGGCTGGGGGCTTGAACGTTCATATCGTGCTGCAGCGAAAACAAGATGACGCCACAGTGAGCGGCCGCTTTATTCCAGCAATAAAAATAAGGCTATTGAGGGCTGAAAATTTACGCGATTTTTCTGCTGCAGCGGGGGGCGCCGTTATTTGCCAGTTGTTTTGGTATTTTTTTCTTTTGTGGTTTTTTATTCTATTTATGGGTTGGCTGATATTTTTATATTCTGTTAAATCCATGTTGCTTATCACGCCAATTTTCTATGCTATCAATGATAGCAATGCTAGCGAGCCAGGGGTGACCTTGCGCCATAATCCCCCTTAAACCGTATCTTATCGCTATTTTCTGGCGGCTATTGCAAATGCGCGGGCCATCGACGATAAATTAATTGTGAATATTGTCACGTTTGATGATGAAGTTGTTGGACGGATTTTTTCACTGAGTTAATTTCCTGTGAGCAGAAGATTATGCTTTGTGAAGCCTTGAGCTGGAGTCAGCGATGCGAGTGGTAATTTTAGGTAGTGGAGTGGTGGGCGTAGCCAGTGCCTGGTATTTGGCGAAGGCGGGGCATGAGGTGACGGTGATCGATCGTCAGCCTGGCCCGGCATTGGAAACCAGCGCGGCGAACGCCGGGCAGATTTCACCGGGCTATGCCGCTCCCTGGGCGGCACCGGGCGTGCCGCTGAAGGCCATCAAGTGGATGTTCCAACGCCATGCGCCGTTGGCGATCCGTTTCGACGGCAGCAGCTTCCAGCTCAACTGGATGTGGCAGATGCTGAAAAATTGCAACACCGAACACTACATGACCAACAAAGGCCGCATGGTGCGCCTGGCAGAATATAGCCGCGACTGTATCAAGGCGCTGCGGCAGGAAACCGGCATCCAGTACGAAGGCCGCCAGGGCGGCACGCTGCAGCTGTTCCGCACCCAGCAACAGTTCGAAAACGCAGCGAAAGACATTGCGGTATTGGAAGATGCCGGGGTGCCTTACAAACTGCTGGAGGCCAGCCAGCTCGCCAGCGTTGAGCCGGCGCTGGCCCAGGTGGCGCACAAGCTGACCGGTGGTCTGCAGCTGCCGAACGACGAGACCGGCGATTGCCAGCTGTTTACGCAACAGCTGGCGAAGATGGCAGAGCAGGCGGGCGTGACTTTTCTGTTCAACCGCAGCGTCGATCGTCTGCTGGTGGAGGGCGACAAGATCGCCGGCGTGCAGTGTGGCGAGGAAGTGTTCAAGGCCGATAGCTACGTGGTGGCGTTCGGCTCCTACTCCACGGCGCTGCTGCGCGGCCTGGTGTCGATACCGGTTTACCCGCTGAAGGGCTATTCGTTGACCATTCCTATCACCGACGAAGCGGCGGCGCCGTTCTCTACGGTATTGGATGAGACGTATAAAATCGCCATCACGCGCTTCGACCAGCGTATTCGCGTTGGCGGCATGGCGGAGATCGTCGGTTTCAACACGCAGCTGGAGCAAAAACGGCGTGAAACGCTGGAGATGGTGGTACGCGATCTCTACCCGAACGGCGGCAGAGTGGCGGACGCGACGTTCTGGACCGGCCTGCGGCCGATGACACCGGACGGCACGCCAATTGTCGGCCGCACTTCGCTGAAGAACCTGTATCTCAATACCGGGCATGGCACGTTGGGCTGGACGATGGCCTGCGGTTCCGGGCAGCTGTTGTCCGATCTGATGTCCGGCATTACGCCGGCGATCCCTTCCGATGATCTGGCGGTGGCGCGTTACAGCGCCGGGTTTCGCCAGCAACACGCGGTTCCGCTGAACGACGTGCATCCCGCACGTTAATCGTCAACGCTGTCATAGACTTTCCCGGCCACGCGCAGGCGCGCGTGGCCGCTGTATGCTGCCCCAAGGAGAACCGATGCCCCGTCCCATAACCGCCACGATGCATCTCGGCGCGATTGAAAATAACCTGCAGGTGGTGCGCCGTTTCGCCCCCGGCGCCAAAGTGTGGGCGGTGGTCAAAGCCAACGCCTATGGCCACGGCATCAACCACGTTTGGCGCAGCATGGCACAAACCGACGGCTTCGCCATGCTGGATCTGGCCGAAGCGGTGCTGTTGCGCGAATTGGGTTGGCAAGGGCCGATTCTACTGCTGGAAGGTTTCTTCCAGCCGCAGGATCTGGCGTTGCTCGATCGTTATCGCCTGACGACGGCGGTGCACAGCGACTGGCAGCTGGCGGCGATCGCCGACGCCACGCTGAGCGCGCCGCTCAATGTCTATCTGAAAGTGAACAGCGGCATGAATCGGTTGGGGTTTGCACCCGAGCGGCTGCGCGAGGTGTGGCAAAGAGCGCAGGCGGTTGCCAATATCGCCGAACTTACGCTGATGAGCCATTTCGCTACCGCCGACGGCCCGGAAGGCGTAACCCAGCAGATGGCCACCATCGAGGCGGCGGCTACCGATATACCGCTGCCGCGCTGCCTGGCCAACTCGGCCGCCACGCTGTGGCACCCTTCGACCCATGGCAGCTGGGTCCGCCCTGGGATCATTCTGTATGGCGCTTCGCCGAGCGGTTGCTGGAATGATGTTGCGGCAACGGGGCTGCAGCCGGCGATGACGCTGAGCAGCGAGATCATCGGCATTCAACAGCTGAAGTCTGGCGATCGCGTGGGGTATGGCGGCCGTTACAGCGCCGCCGGCGCACAGCGTATCGGCGTGGTGGCCTGCGGCTATGCCGACGGCTATCCGCGCCATGCGCCGACCGGTACGCCGGTATGGGTGGATGGTGTACTGACGCGCACGCTGGGAACGGTATCGATGGACATGCTGGCGGTGGATCTGACGCCCTGTCCGCAAGTCGAACTGGGCGCCGAAGTGGAGCTGTGGGGGAAACGCCTGCCGGTGGACGAGGTGGCCACGGCGGCAGGGACGTTAGGCTATGAGCTGCTGTCGGCCTTAGCGGCGCGGGTGCCGGTCGTCACCGAAGCCTGAGCCGTGGCTCAGGCGACTTTTCTAATCTGCCCTTTAATCTGCTTGCTGAGCCGCCGCGCATGCAGCGCCAGCAGGCAGCCTGCCAGCATCACCAGCGCCAGCGAGAGCTTGGGTTGCAGCGGCAACGCCATCGCCACCAAACCCAGCGCGGCGCCGCCCGCCATCTGCACGAAACCGACCAGCGCGGACGCGACGCCGGCCTCATTGGAATACGGCTCCAAAGCGTAGCTGGTGGCTGGGCCCATCACGAACGCCAACCCGGCGCAGGCGCTGGCGACCGGCAGCATATACGCCAGCCAGTGCGCTTGCGCCGTTGCAGGCAACAGCATGACGCCCAGCAGCAGGCCCAGACAGCCCAACCCCATCAACATGCCGCCGGTCGCCAGACAAACCGGGCGGCCGACCTTGTGAATGATGCGGTTGGCGAAGAAGCTGACCAGCATGATCCAGAAACCGTTGGCGCCGAACACCAGCGAGAATTGCAGCGGGGTCAGGCCGGCGGTACCCATCAACACGTTCGGTGCCAGAGAAACGTAGGTCAGCGCCATGCCCATCGCCCCGGAGTTCACCACCGCAAAGGAGAGGAAGCGGCGTTCGCTGAGGATGCGCGCGTATTGGCGCACCGGCAGCCCTTTGACCGGCACGGTATCAGCGGGGCGGGTTTCCGGCAGGCGCAGCGCGATGAGCACCAACACCAGCAGCGCATAGCCGACCAGGAACCAGAAAGGCGCGCGCCAGCCGAAGGCTTCGGCGAGCAGGCCACCGAGCAGCGGCGCCAGCGCTGGGATGATGTTCAGCGTGCCGTTAAGAAAACCGAAAGCGCGGGCGGCGTCGTCGCCATTCAGGCGATCGCGCACGCCGCTGAAGGCGACGACGGCGGTGCAGCAAACCGCTACCCCTTGCAGCAGACGCGAAGCGATGAAAACCGTCGGGCTGGTGGCCAGCGCCGCCATCGCGGCGCCGATCATGTAGAGGATAATGCCGGCCAGCGCCACCGGCTTGCGTCCATAGTTATCGACCAGCGGGCCGGCGATGACCTGGCCGAGGCCGAGCACCAGTATAAACAGCGATATGGTGGATTGGATCAGCGCTTCACTGCTGCCGAGGCCGACGGCAATGGCGGGAATGGTCGGCAGGTAAAGATCGATGCCTAATGGGCCGAGCAGCACCAGGCTGAGAAGCATAAACAGAAACTTTTGCATAACAGGAAAGGCACGTCCGAGTGACAAAGAGGGCTAGAGTAGAGACTCTGGCGGTAAATGAAAAGGGGCAAAGCGGGTCAGCGCTGCGCCCCCTGGCGGTAATAGAGCGCCGAGACGGTATCGGCCACATAGCGGGCCTGGTGGCGAGCATCATCCAGCGCGCGATGCGGCATGCCTTCGAACGGGCGGGTCTTTTTCGGGTTAAAGCCGTGCAGTTCCGCCAGCGTGATCACCGTACGCGCATCCTGAGTATCCCAGAATTTCCACGGGCAGGGCATTTCCAGCTGCTGGAAGGCGTGCTCGAGGATCGCGCAGTCGAACTCTTTGCCGTTGCCCCAGACTTTCACCGTATCGGTGCTGTTCATATGGATGAAGCGGCTAAGGTTGCTCAGCACGCGCTTCAGGCTCTCGGTGCCGCCGAAGGCCTGCTTGCGCGCTTCATCGGACTGCTTCGCCCACCAGGCGACCGTATCCAGGCTGATGGTACGGCCCGGTTGGTCTTTCTGGCTGCTGACGGCGGCTTCGAATTCGGCGCCCAGCTCCCCGGTTCGGGGATCGAAAAACACCGCCGCAACCACCAGGATGACGGCGCTGGGTTTTATATCCAGGGTTTCAATATCTAACATCAGATGGTGCATCGGCGTTTCCGGTGGGTGGCGTGGTGGCTTAATGTTACTACAGAACGTGCGCCGATGCGGCCGGTGTGCACATGAAATCCTTTTAAAGCGCCGCGTTCAGGTTATGATGCTTGGGATACTCTTGTGTGGTTGGTCGCTATCGGTGAGAACGCTTATCTTTATTCTGTGCATGGTTGGCTACTTGCTGCTGCTGGGCTACCTTAGCGTGTTCGTCACGGACAAGATCTGTGAGAAGGCGGGCAACTACACCAAAATATGCCGCATCGTAGACATTTCCGAGCCCCATATCCCCAAATAGCGCCGTGTTTACCCCAGGTAGTCAGTGGTAATCAACGGGGTCAGGATGGCCGCCAGCGCCGTGAGCGCTCCCCATTGCCGCCAACCCAGCCGCGCCAGCCAGTCATGCCGCTGCGGGGGCGTGGCCAGCTGCCCGACGGCCACGGCACCGGTAAGCAGCAGCGTCAGAATCAGCAGCACCAGGCCGCGGCTGACCAGCGTGAATTCAACATGCAGTACATTGGCGTAATACAGGCGCATCAGAATAAAATAACTCAGCAAGATCCAGGCGAAAACGACGTTCTTTTTGAGCACCTGCTGCAGCATCAGCGCGAGGAACAGGCTGTGAAACAGCGACAGCAGGGGCGCCTCAAGCGGATGCCGAACGCAGACGTTGTAGACCGCCATGTAAATGTTGAAGACCAGCAGGATATAGATCACGTAAATATACCAGCCGTAGATCACTTTGAGTTTTTTCAGGCTCGGCGGCAGAGAGAGTGCGTCCGGTTTCATTAATGCCTCCTGATGATGCCAGGCAAACGCTGCGGTTGAAGACGGCGCGGCGGCATCGTAATTTAAAATTCACAGGGTATATATCACCCGAGCGCTAAATGACGATTAAACACGGGATCGGCTTTATTTACGCGCTGGCCTGGAACTCTTTTTCTCTCGCGGGGTCGGCTGGCGTGCGAATATTTGGCGGTTTCTGCACCATGGTGAAAGACGCAATATATTGATATGAAAGATTATAAAAACACTTCGGGCACTAAGATTCTGCTGCTGTTCAGCCTGGCGTTTTACACGCTGTTGCCGCCGCTGTTGACGGCGGCCGTGTTCAACCGTTTCAATCTTAACCCCTTCGCGATCGTCAAATTTTTGCACTTCAACCCGTTTTTGGCCGACCGGGGCATACCCGGTTACCAAACTTTCTTCTACTTGTTGATGCTCTGGTTGGGGATGAATATTTTGCTGTGGCTGCTGGTGTGGGGGATGGGGCGGTTGTATCGGTGCTGGCGAGCGCCGCGCGGCTGATATTTTCCCAAAGGGGAAACGTTGCGCAGGGAAATGACTTTACAGTCAATAATGAGACGTATTATCATCTTTTCGCCGGTGAGGGGAAAGGGTTGTCTCCTTCTGTGCCCCCCGAGCCGGCACGACATTGCTCACATTGCTTCCAGTTTTCATGCCAGCCTTGCGCTGGCGTTTTTTTTATCCCACGCCAAAAATCCGCGACGCCGGCGGCCTTCCCTTTTCATTAGCATGGCTGTTTAAAAGCCCAAGCCCGCCGCGAGGTCTGTTGGGGGATTAGAACAGCGAAAACAGCAACACGACCGGCAGGCTCAACGGCCAGGTTAAGCCGATGGTCAATGCGCTGATACAGCGTATTTTAACGGTGTCCCGGCTAACCAGGTAGGTGAAAATCATAGAAACTAACAGACCAATAAAATAACAGTATTGCGTTGCAACCCACAGCGACGACATGAAACCCGATCCCAGTTGTATTTTTACGCGCGAATTCTAGGAGCTTGGCGGGTGATAATCAATGACCAAAGGCCGTTTATTCATACCTTTATCCATAAGAATGCATAATTTATTTCTATAAAGAACGTAGGGTTATTAACGGCTTTTCGGTTATTACAAAAAGAAATCAACAACATAGTTACCGGTAACATTTTGCGTCGGGCAAGCCCTCTGTTTGAGGGGCTGCGCCAGGTCAGAAAAAAGTCGACGAGGGACGCAGAAAGGGGATAAGACTGTTATCCGTAAATATTATTGATGTATCTGTGGGCGGAAAGGTTAAGGCGGGATAGCGTCAGGTTTCGCTTTCGTGGGCACTTTTGGGGCCGGTTTTAGCGCATCGTCCCGATGCGCTGCTTGCCAGCCAGGGAGGGGGATTTATTGCCGCCGCAGGTTTAATGAATGTTAAGACCGTAGACGAACAGCCACGAAAACAGCAGCGCCAGCAGGCATGCCATAAAAACGATGGAGATCATTTCCTTCACAACTTCATTCCTTTTCCCGGTGAGCTAAATTTACTTCTCTTTGTTTTTGCGCGAAATTTTAGATCGGTATGGGTAAAAATCCTAGTTTTAATCCCGATTTTTTGCTTTGCGCGCTGCGTGGATAGGCCATGGCGATGCCGGGAAATCGCGTGCGTTAACCCGTCGTAGCTATTGCCGAACGCCGCGAGCCTGACTGTATAAAATGAGGACTGCGTGACGTCGCCGGTAGCAAGGCGTGCCCCTTAAGGGCTGCAGTTCATCTGTCTATAGCGCTTCCCTATGATGAAGGAGTCGGCAATGAGCACAAAACCCACTATCGTGCTGGTACACGGATTCTGGGGCGGCGCCGCGTACTGGAGTAAGGTCATCCTCGAGTTGTCGCGCAGGGGATATTTGGCTATGCCAGCGGGGGGCATGCTTTGCGGGTTTCCCATGCCGAAGAGGCGGCGGGATTGATGGACGAAGCGGCCGGTTTTGAATAAAGCCAGGGCAGGAAGGTCATCTGGCTAAAAGGTGACGGTCTGCATCTTCGCTGTCTATTACGCCGGGCCAAAGAGCCGGCGTAATAGGCGCTTATTAAGGATAAGGGTTGATATCGCTATCAAGGGTAATAATGAGCATCATCACTAACACCACGAGGGTGGCAATAATGGCGTAGATTTCCGCCTTGCGCATATCGCCTTAACGCCCGTTGACGCCGATCATTTCTATTGCTGCACGATGCAGTCTCTGAAAATAATCATCGGACTGTTTTTCCACCTCCTGGATAAGGCAGGCGAGCAGATTCTGTTTGGTTATCGGCTTGTTGGCGGTCAGCACCAGCAGCACGCTTTTGCCGAGCAGGCAGCATATTTGCTTATGGTATTCATCAACATCTTGCTTGTTGAGGCCATAGAGAGTGTAGTCGATCATAATGTCTAACCTGCTGACAGGTAAATGCCCGCCGTGGCGGGCTGAGAAGCCATGGAAAAATAAAATGAGGCAAATTTCGCTTAGGAAAGGACTTAAGCGATGAGGTAACGATAACTGAATGGGAATATTCCTATCAAGCCGTGCGGGCCTGGAGGCGAAGGTTTAGGAATAACCTCAGAAGAAAGAATGGAAAGTGGCCGTCAGCACCTGAGCACGTATTTGTTAGGGATCTTTGTAAAGGTACTTTTTCCTTTTGCGTTATTTTTTGCCATCCGTGCATCCACTTGGCGCCCCTCATACGTATATCAGTAATGAGCGACACTTCCGCTCCGCTTACGTTGAGGACTTAATCATGAAAACGCTTATCTCCACTATCTTCACCGGCTCATTACTGTTCAGCGCCGCAACCCTGGCCGTTGCCGCTGATTCGGCATCCGTGATGGTTGGGGGGGCTGCGATGTACCCCTCAAAAAACATTGTGCAAAATGCGCTGAATTCAAAAGATCATACCACGCTGGTCGCGGCGGTTAAAGCTGCCGGCTTGGTCGACACCTTGCAAGGCAAAGGACCTTATACGGTCTTTGCGCCAACGAATGCCGCATTCGCCAAATTGCCGGCCGGTACGGTGGATAATCTGCTAAAACCTGAGAACAAAACTCTGTTGACCAGCGTGTTGACCTATCACGTCGTGGCGGGGAACTATGACATGAAAGCGCTGGAGAGAAAAATTGAGCAAGGCGGAGGACGGGCGGAACTCAAAACCGTCAATGGTCAGTCGCTATGGTTTATGAATAACGGCCCGCATAATATTCAGATCAAAGATGCTAAAGGCGACGTCGCCAACATCAGCACCTATGACGTGCGGCAGCAAAACGGTGTAATCGACGTTATTGATACCGTACTAATGCCCAAGTAATGCCTATACTCGAAATGGGCAAAGTTTAACCCCTTTAGGGATGGCATGGATCACTCGTTGAAAGAAAACCAGATAATGTGCTTAAAGGCGATCGCTAATGGCGATCGCCGAGCATTTGAACGCTTGTACAGTTCGACATCGTCATGTTTGTTCGCCATTGCGCTACGCATGTTGCGTAATCGCCAGTGGGCGGAAGAGGTTATGGTCGACGGTTTTCTTACCGTATGGCAGCGTGCCGGGGATTATGATCCGGCCAAGAGCTCGCCTATGACATGGCTTACTCACATTATAAGGAATCGATGCATTGATGGATTGCGCAGCCGGCAGGGACGCCATGCCGAACTGGAAGAAGAATATAGTGACCAAATCCCTCAGTCGGAAAATGAAAATCTGGATGATGAGGGAGAGCAGGCGAAAAAGCTAAATGACTGTTTGAAGCATCTGACTTCTGAACAACGGCAAAGTATTGTTCTGGCATATTATCAAGGGATGTCGCACGCGGATATCGCTGATTGGTTGCAGCAACCGCTGGGTACGGTAAAAAGCTGGGTCCGCAGGGCGCTAGCGCATCTGAAGGATTGCCTGGGCCTATGAACAGACGCAAAAGTGATGACATGTTGGCTGCAGAATATGCGCTTGGCACGCTCAGAGGGTATGCAAGGTTGCATTTTGAGCGCCGTCTGAAATCGGATAGCGTTTTGGCGACCCAGGTTGGAAAATGGCAAAATATGTTGTCGGGGCTGGATATTGGTATAACGCCGATACCTCCCCCCGAAAGCGTTTGGAAAAAAATTGAATTAAATCTGCCTCGATACGCTTCGCCCCGACGGCGCGGACGAAATTATATTGCATGGGGGCTTGCGGCAGGATTAGGCGTATTGAGCCTGAGCTCGTGGTTTTATTGGCGTACGCCTGAGTTGAAACCGTTAGTGGTCCTGAACGGAACACATCAAGGGACGTGGGTTGTGAGTTCAGATGGCCAAAGAAAAATTGTTCGTATAACCCCCTTAGGCCTGGCCGCTATTCCTGACGGGAAAAGTCTTGAACTATGGCTGATTCCCGTTGGCCATAAGCCCGTTTCAATTGGACTTGTGAACGCGAAGAACGTGAGTCAGTTTTATTTGGCAGATGCAAATTTAGTGAAAGGAACAACGATTGCCATTAGCCTGGAGCCATTAGGCGGCTCGCCGAACCAACAGCCGACGGGCCCCGTGTTGTATTCAGGTGAGTTGCCTCTTTGATTGACGCAGGCTGTATCCCGCAGAAATAGCATTTGAGTTCGTTGAGAATAAAAAACGGCCGGGCATATGTTCTCCGGCCGTTTTATGATTACACGGTTTGCTTGCGAAACAGTTCGCGGAATACCGGATAAATATCGTCCGGTTCGCGGATATGCTGCATGGCGAAGTTGTCGAATTTCGCCTGCAGATCCTCATATTCGCGCCACAGCGTTTGATGAGCGCGACGAGTGATTTCTATATAGCTGTAATAACGCACCATCGGCAGGATCTTCTTCGCCAACAGCTCATGACACAGCGGTGAATCGTCGGCCCAGTTGTCACCGTCCGACGCCTGCGCGGCGTAGATATTCCATTGCGCCGGGTCGTAGCGCTCTTCGACGACGTCGTTCATCAGCTTCAGCGCGCTGGAGACGATGGTGCCGCCGGTTTCTTGCGAATAGAAGAACTCCTGTTCGTCCACCTCTTTCGCCTGGGTGTGGTGGCGAATATAGACTACCTCGACGTTTTTGTAGGTACGGCTCAGGAACAGATAAAGCAGAATGTAAAAACGTTTGGCCATGTCTTTGGTCGCCTGATCCATCGAGCCGGATACGTCCATCAGGCAGAACATCACCGCCTGGCTGGAGGGTTCCGGCCGGCGCTCGTAGTTTTTGTAACGCAGATCGAAGGTGTCGATAAACGGCACGCTTTCGATTTTCTTGCGCAGTTCGGCAATCTCTTTGCGCAGCCGTTCTTCTTCCAGCAACTGCACCGGTTCAGTGTTTTCCAGCTGGTTCAACTCGTCTTCCAGTTCGTGCAACGCGCGCCTTTTCCCGGCGGTCATGGCGGTACGCCGCGCCAGCGAGTTTTGCAGCGATCGCACGACGCTGATGTTGGCCGGCACACCGTTGGCGGTATAGCCTGCGCGGTGGGTTTTGAACTCGGTCAACTGCTTGTACTGGTTCTTTTTCAGGTTGGGCAGGGCAAGATCTTCGAACAAAAGATCGAGATACTCGTCTTTGGAAATCTGGAAGACGAACTCATCCTGGCCTTCACCGTCCTGGCTGGCGTTGCCCTGGCCGCCGCCACCGCCTGATCCGCCCTGAGGCCGCTCAACGCGATCGTTCTGCACGAAGTGGTCGTTGCCCGGATGTACCCGATGGCGCGTGCCGCCGCGCCCCTGATGAAACATCGGTTCGTTGATATCGTCAGTGGGGATGGAGACCGATTCCCCGCTGTCTACGTCGGTGACCGAACGCTTGTTGATGGCTTCGGCAATCGACTGTTTGATTTGCGACTTGTAACGACGCAAGAAGCGCTGGCGGTTCACCATGCTCTTGTTTTTGCCGTTCAGCCGTCGGTCAATGAAATAGGCCATACTTCCCCCAAACGACGTTGCCAACTCTTCATGTCCCGGCCGCTGCAGCGCAATGTGCAGCCCCTCCGTGGGCTGCGCTGCAACGTCCATGACTGTGGACATGGCCCTGATAATGCCGCTTACCTGAGGCGTTATGAGGATTTTCTGACCCGCAGATACCATTCACACAGCAGGCGCACCTGCTTACGGGTATAGCCTTTCTCCATCATACGGTCGACGAAGTCGTCGTGTTTTTTCTGCTCGTCCGTCGAGGTTTTGGCGTTGAACGAAATCACCGGCAACAGCTCTTCGGTATTGGAGAACATTTTCTTCTCGATCACGGTGCGCAGCTTCTCGTAGCTGGTCCAGTTCGGGTTACGGCCGTTGTTATTGGCGCGGGCACGCAGCACGAAGTTCACGATTTCGTTACGGAAATCTTTCGGGTTGCTGATTCCGGCCGGCTTTTCAATTTTCTCCAGCTCGGCGTTCAGGGACTCACGATCGAACAGCTGACCGGTATCGGGATCGCGATACTCCTGATCCTGAATCCAGAAGTCCGCGTAGGTCACGTAGCGATCGAAAATGTTCTGTCCGTATTCCGAGTAGGATTCCAGATAGGCGGTCTGGATCTCCTTGCCGATAAACTCGGCGTATTTCGGGATCAGGTAGCCTTTCAGGTGCTCCAGGTATTTCTCGGCCAAATCCTGCGGGAACTGTTCGCGTTCGATTTGCTGTTCCAGCACATAGAACAGGTGCACCGGGTTAGCCGCCACCTCGGCGTGATCGAAGTTAAACACTCGCGAGAGGATTTTAAAGGCGAAACGGGTGGAGAGGCCGTTCATGCCTTCATCAACCCCGGCGTAGTCGCGGTATTCCTGATAGGACTTGGCTTTCGGATCGGTATCCTTGAGGCTTTCGCCGTCGTACACGCGCATTTTCGAATAAATGCTCGAGTTTTCAGGTTCTTTCAGTCGCGACAGCACGCTAAACCGCGCCAGCGTCTCCAGGGTGCCCGGCGCGCAAGGCGCGTGGGTCAGCTCGCTGTGATCCAGCAGCTTGTCGTAAATCTTGATCTCTTCCGACACGCGCAGGCAGTAAGGCACCTTGACGATATATACGCGGTCGAGGAACGCTTCGTTATTCTTGTTGTTGCGGAAGGTCACCCACTCGGACTCGTTGGAGTGCGCCAGAATAATGCCGTTGAACGGCAGGGCGGAGATGCCTTCGGTGCCGTTGTAGTTGCCTTCCTGGGTCGCCGTCAGCAGCGGATGCAGCACCTTGATCGGCGCTTTGAACATCTCGACAAACTCCATAATCCCTTGGTTGGCGCGGCACAGTGCGCCGGAGTAGCCGTAGGCGTCCGGATCGTTCTGCGCGTGGTTCTCCAGTTTACGGATATCCACTTTACCGACCAGCGCCGAGATATCCTGGTTATTCTCATCGCCCGGTTCGGTTTTGGCGATGGCGATCTGTTCCAGAATGGAAGGGCGCACTTTCACGACTTTAAACTTGGTGATGTCGCCGCCGAACTCATGCAGGCGCTTGGCCGCCCACGGCGACATGATGGTGCCGAGATAGCGACTCGGGATATTGAACTCTTTCTCCAGGATCGAGGCATCTTCCTGCGGATTGAACAGGCACAGCGGATGATCGTTGACCGGGCTGCGTTCGCCGTTGGCGCTGAGGGTGTAGATGGGCACGCGCTGCATCAGCGCCTTCAGGCGTTCTGCCAGCGAGGATTTACCGCCGCCCACCGGGCCGAGCAGGTACAGGATCTGTTTCTTCTCTTCCAGGCCCTGCGCGGCGTGTTTCAGGTAAGAGACGATCTGTTCGATGGCCTCTTCCATGCCGTAGAATTCTTCGAAGGCCGGATAGCGTGCGATCACGCGGTTGGAGAACAGGCGCGACAGGCGTGATTCTAGCGCAGTGTCGACCATCACAGGTTCACCGATAGCCATCAGCAGACGTTCGGCCGCGTTGGCATAGGCACTGCGATCTTGCCGGCAAATGGTAAGAAATTCCTGCAGTGTGAACTCTTCGTCCTTGGCAGCTTCGTAGCGCTGGCGATAGTGGTCAAATATGTTCATGATGCCCGTCCTTTCGTTATTAGCACAGGTTAAAGAGAGCGTGTGATAGTGTTCTGGCTCCCGAAAGATGAGAATACGCCTGAGTACAGCAACCCGTATGCCAACTTGGTGCGCTTATTATCGCGAGTTGCGCTGTATGCCACTGGGCCCAGGATAAATTCACCTTCTGATTTAAGCTTAGTTTGCTTGCCGGAAAATTTCCTGCCGTAGAAAAAGCTTTTTTTAAGTCATATCAATGACTCAGTTATTACCGTGCGAGCCAAATGCCTTGTCTGGCGCGGCCTGCGGGATGAAACGTCATCGTTCCGCCATGATTAATTCATAATTCCGCTATAAGTTATTCGATCTTGGTCGTTTTCTATTGTAAAGATTAGGCGCGTAACTAAATTTTCACATAAACTGTTGCAGCTATTAACCCTGTAATTTATGGAAAAAGAACCAGTGAAGATTTCAAAACTCAAAACGCTAGCAATTATCGCTTCCGCAATGGTTTGTGCGCAAAGTGCTCAGGCGGGAACCTGGTCACTCGGCGCTGCCGCGCTGGTTAGCCCGGACGCGTATCGTGGTTATCAGGACCGCGTTTATCCGGTGCCCGTTATTGACTATGAAGGTGACGACTTCTACTTCCGTACTCTGACCGCCGGTTACTACCTGTGGAAGGATCAAGAAAACCAGCTGAGCATCATGGGTTACTACACGCCATGGGGCTACCGTCCGGGCGACAGCGACGACGATCGCATGAAGCGTCTCGACAAGCGCCGCGGCACGCTGATGGCCGGCCTGGCCTACTCGCACAACGCCGAGTGGGGCACTCTCCGCACCACCTTCACCGGCGACACGCTGAACAACAGCAACGGCCTGGTGGGCGATGTGACTTACCTGTACAAGTTTAATCTGGACGCGCTGACGCTGGTCCCGGGCGTGGGCGTGATGTGGAACAGCAAGAACCAGAACAAATATTACTATGGCGTCAGCGCCAATGAATCGCGCCGCAGCGGCCTAGACAGCTACACCCCAGGCGATAGCTGGGCGCCGTATCTCGAACTGAGCGCCAATTACCAGATCAACAAAAGCTGGAACGCCTTCTTCGTCGGCCGCTATGTGAAGTTGTCTGATGAAGTGAAAGATAGCCCGATGGTGGATAAATCCTACACCGGTTTGTTGATGACGGGTGTGAGCTACACCTTCTAATCACGCATTGCACGAACATCGTGCATGGTGGGCATCAAAAAGGGGCGCTAGCGCCCCTTTTTGCACATTTGTGGTGCGCTGCCGCGCACGATTTTTCAAGCCTGCTTACGGCTGCGGAAGGTAACACCTAAACGAGCAGGTTGTTCGCCGGCGGCGACCAGCGGTTTGCTGACGCGCCCAGTCTCAACGCAGACCATGGTTTTGTAGCCGTCGTTCGGCATATCCCCCATGCTGCATGAGAGTTCTACGCCCGGGTTCCAGGCGATAACGTCACTCATATGATGGTGGTGAACCTCGATGGTGCGCGTGAACGCCGGATCGCGGATCAGGCTGAAGGCCTCGGGGCGGGGGTAGACGCGATCGGTTTGGCCGACAAAGGTCACTTCGCCTGTCTGGCGCGCCTCTGCGCCACCCGCTACCTTGTCGATATAAGGCTCACCCAGGCCCGCCACGCTAACCCGGTCGATGTCGCCTACCTGGAAGTAGCTGTGCAGCGCCGCCGTGGCCTGATAGTCACCGTGCGATTCCAGTTCGATCTCGCATTCTTCACCCAGCTTGAAACGGGCAATCAATGTGAAGGCGTGTGGCCACAGTTTGCGGGTCTGCTCATTGTCTTTCAGCGTGAAGGTCAGGATGACGCCGTTGTCATCTTCATCGTGTGCCGTTAGGCTCCAGGGCTGGTTGCGGGCAAAACCGTGAGAAGGTTGCGCTACCGGGCCGAACCACGGCCAGCAGATCGGCACGCCGCCGCGGATGGCCTTGCCTTTGGCGAATGGGGTGTTATTGCTGAGCCAAATCACCGGCTGCTCACCGCTGGGCTGCCAGGCCAGCAAATGGGCGCCTTGCAGCGCGACGGCCGCACGCACTTTAGGGTGCGAGACCACAACCACGCCCAGCTCATCGAGTTGACGCTGGCTGATGTAAGGCGAAATCTGTTCGGAAACGGGCAGGGTGAAAATTTTCTCGTTCATTTCATGACCTATTGTTTGCCGGAGATACAAATAAAAAAGGGCGACAAAAATGTCGCCCTCATTATCAGCTTAACATCATGCCATTACTTGGAGATGTGAGCGATCAGGTCCAGAACCTTGTTGGAATAACCGGTTTCGTTGTCGTACCAAGAAACCAGTTTCACGAAGTTGTCGTTCAGTGCGATGCCGGCTTTGGCATCGAACACGGAAGTCAGCACTTCGCCGTTGAAATCGGTGGAAACCACGTCGTCTTCAACGTAGCCCAGAACGCCTTTCATAGAACCTTCAGCGGCGTCTTTGATGGCTTTCTTGATTTCTTCGTAGGTAGCTGCTTTTTCCAGACGCACGGTCAGGTCAACAACGGATACGTTAGGCGTCGGTACGCGGAACGCCATACCGGTCAGTTTGCCTTTCAGCTCTGGCAGAACCACGCCAACCGCTTTCGCTGCGCCAGTAGAAGAAGGGATGATGTTCTGGGATGCGCCGCGGCCGCCGCGCCAGTCTTTGTGAGACGGGCCATCAACGGTTTTCTGAGTTGCGGTGGTCGCGTGAACGGTGGTCATCAGGCCTTCAACGATACCGAAGTTGTCGTTGATAACTTTAGCCAGTGGTGCCAGGCAGTTGGTGGTGCAAGAGGCGTTGGAAACGATGTCCTGGCCGGCATATTTGTCAAAGTTAGCGCCGCGAACGAACATTGGGGTCGCATCTTTGGATGGGCCAGTCAGAACCACTTTTTTAGCGCCAGCGGTGATGTGTTTACGCGCGGTTTCGTCGGTCAGGAAGATACCGGTCGCTTCAGCAACCACGTCAACACCCACTTCGTTCCACTTCAGGTTAGCCGGGTCTTTCTCTGCGGTAACACGGATGGTTTTGCCGTTAACAACCAGGTGGCCGTCTTTAACTTCTACCGTACCGTTGAAACGGCCGTGAGTAGAGTCATACTTCAGCATGTAGGCCATGTACTCTGCGTCCAACAGGTCGTTGATTGCAACGATCTCGATGTCAGAACGCTCTTGAGCAGCACGGAAAACAATGCGACCGATACGGCCAAAACCGTTGATACCTACTTTGATAGTCATATATTCCACCAGCTATTTGTTAGTGAATAAAAGGTTGGTTGTAAAATTACAAAAACCTTACCCAGCGTCAAGCGGAATCGTGTCAATTCTTGCGGCAAGTCAAACCGGAAGGGTGGTTTTGCACGCTTATTGCACAGTCCATTTGCGCTCGGCCTCATCCGTTATATGGGGACAAGCCGCCAAGTATAAAGTCAGCATACGCAAGATGTGTGATCGCTATCACATATCATCGTGACGTGGCCTTTATGGGCTACAGTTTAGGCCAAAAACCCCTGCAGCGGTGTTAATTTTTTGTTATTATTAATCATTGTTTTCGTTGACATTATCCACATTCAGAGATAAGCACAAATGGCTAAAGAGACAACCCCCGGTCATCCGGTCACGGAACTGAATGAAATCCAACGTTATGTGACACAACAGCGCGGCACCGAAGCGCCGTTCAGCGGCAAATTGCTGCACAACAAGCGCGAGGGCGTGTACCATTGTCTGTGCTGTAACCAGCCGCTGTTCTATTCCGAAACCAAATACGATTCCGGCTGCGGCTGGCCGAGCTTTTATGAGCCGGTTTCCGCCGATGCAATCCGTTATCTTGATGATAATTCACATAATATGCACCGTGTTGAAATCCGCTGCGGCCATTGCGACGCGCACCTGGGGCACGTTTTCCCCGATGGCCCGCAGCCAACCGGCGACCGCTATTGCGTCAACTCCGCCTCGCTGAGTTTCACCGATGGCGAAAATGGCGACCAAACGGCCGGCTAAGTGGTAATTTAACCAACAAAATCGATTCAGCTAATTATTCATCCGTAAGCGAGAAGGGCTCTGATGGACGTGAAAGATCTGATTGAGGCGATGACGCCCGAGATATACCAGCGCCTGGTACAGGCGGTTGAGCTGGGCAAATGGCCGGACGGCGTGGCGCTGACGCCGGAGCAAAAAGAAAACAGCCTGCAGGCGGTGATGCTGTGGCAGTCGATGAACAACGTCGATCCGCAGCACATGAGCATCGGCACCGACGGGCAGATCGTGATGAAGAGCAAGCAAGAGCTGAAGCAGCAGTTCGTCGCCGAGCCGTTGGTGAAACTCAAGCCGCAGTAAGGCTGCCCTAAAACGGGGCGATATCGCCATCGCCCCCTCGGTTTACCGTTTCTCGCCCTTGATTCCCAGCGATTCCGCCAGCTGCTGCGCCAGCCGGTTGTTATCGTCCGCGCCGTATTCCCAGAACATCGCACCGCCCAATCCCTGGCTTTTGATGTACTCGGCCTTGATGGCCACCGAACGCGGGTTCTCGTAGGAGATGGCGAACAGCGGTTTGCCTGCGGCGGATTGCAGCGTCAGGTAAGGTACCTTGGCGTCGTCATCCCAGTGTTCGCGAAAACGATGCTGTGGATCGTTGAGCAATTTGCTGACGATATCGTGGTATTTAAAGTAGGTGTCTTTACCGAGATCCAGCCCCAGCGCGTTGAACAGGGCGGTTTCGCGCGTGCTGAAGTATGGCTGCGTCACCGGATGTTTGGCGGCGTCCGGCTTGTCCCAGTCGATGCCCGCCTCGGTCGCCCGCTTCGGTACCCGGCCGTAGAAACCGATGCCCAGGTTCATCTGTGCCGGTTTCAGTCCGGCAGCCAGATAATTCGTTACCACGAAATCGGCGCTGTAACGGTCGGCGGCCGCCACGGTTGGCCAACGCTTTGAATCGTACAGGTTGGCATTGAAATACTGCGTGCCGTAAGCCATGTCGTAGGTCATCAGATTGATGTAGTCGAGGTAAGGGGCAATGCTTTTTACATCGACCCATTCCTGCGGGCTTTTGACGTTGGCCCCGACGGCGATGGTTAACAACTTGCCTTTACCCAGCGCCTGGTGAAGCTCTTTTAGCAGCAGGGTGAAGTTATCGCGGTCTGCCGGTTGGCTTTCCACCAGCCCCCAGGCGCCGTTCACCGGATATTCCCAGTCCAGATCGATACCATCCAGCTGATACTGGGCGATCACCTGCAGCGCGGAGCGGATGAATATCGCCCGGTTTTCCGCAGTCGCCGCGGCGGCGGAGAAACCCCGTGCGCCCCAGCCGCCGACCGACAGCAGCACTTTCAGCTCGGGGTTCTGCTTGCGCAGCGTCGGTAGCCGTTGCAGATCGGCCATCACCTTCGGCGACAGGTAGATCTGGTGGCGGTGAGCGGGGTCTTTCAGCGCCGCATTGGTTTCGTCTTTCTCGCCGTTGTAGATCAGCCCGAACGAATAGTTGAGGTGGGTGATTTGCGTGACGTCCAGCTTGTCGATGTCGCCACCGGGACCGGCAGTGACGTCGCCGCCGCCGTTGAAGTAGCCGACGGAGAGATAAGCCGCCTGGGCCGTGCCTGCGCCGGCCATAGCCAACTGCACCGCCGCCAGCAAAGGTAGCAGTTTTCGGGTTATTTTCATGTCTGTCTCCTTGGGCCGGCAAGGCCGACCGCACCGCCAGAGGCGGTTACAATAAAGCCGGGCTCAGCGGGCCCCGGATGCGTATAACCGGTTGACGCCAAAAGCGTCGCAGCCATCACAGCAAAAGCGCCTGCCGGTCACAAGCCGTTGGGGAAGAAGAAGGGCGGTATTGTGAGCGGCGTCGATATTTTCGCCGTCGCGCAGAGAGGGCGCCGGTGGCACCCGAGAGGATTTAGCTGGCGAGAAATTGTGACAGGGTAACCAGTTGCGCACCGGCGCGCGCCATGTCCTGCAGCGCCCGCTCGCTGTCGTCCGGCTGCAGATTCACGCCGCGGCAGCCGTCGACGATCACCTGCGTTGGATAGCCGGCAGCCAGCGCATCCAGTACGCTGAACTTGACGCAGTAGTCGGTCGCCAGGCCCATGATTGCCAGCCGCTGGACGCCCTGCGATTGCAGCCAGCCGTGCAGTTCGGTCTGTGCACGGTGGCCGTTATCGAAGAACGCGCTGTAGCTGTCGATGTCCGTCTCCTGCCCTTTGCGAAAAACGGCATTGATATGTTGCCGCTGCAACCGGGGGTGAAAATCGGCACCGTGGCTCCCTTGCACGCAGTGCACCGGCCACCACACCTGCGGCAGGCCCTCCAGCTCGCCGAGGGTGCCGACCTGCGCATGGGAATTCACCGCAAAGCTGCGGTGATTGGCGGGGTGCCAGTCCTGGCTGGCCACGACCGGCTCGCCACGCGCCAAACAGGCAGCGATCGCCTGATTGGCAACCGGGATGACGGCGTCGCCCGCCGTGACCGCCAGCGCGCCGCCGGGGCAAAAATCGTTTTGCAGATCGATCAACAACAGGGCCGTTTTCATCGCCGCTCCAAAGATCAGTAGGTTAACCGTTGATGCTCAGTTCGCCGCGCAGGTCTTGCTGCATCAGGGCGCGGATTTGTTTCGGCGTCAGCGGCTGGCTCAGCAGGTAGTGCAGCTTGGTCAAGGCGGCTTCCACCGTCATGTCGAAACCGCTGATCACCCCGGCGTGCGCCAGCGCGTTACCGGTGGCGTAGCCTTCCATATTGACGCGCCCGGAGATGCACTGCGTCAGGTTGACCACCACGATGCCGCGTTCGGAGGCCGCACGCAACTCGTCGATCAGCTCGGCCTTTTGCGGCGCGTTACCGACGCCGTAGGAGCGCAGGATCAGCGCCTTGACCGGCTGCAGCAGGAAGTTGCGCACCACCGCGCCGGAAATGCCCGGATAGATGGTGACCACGCCGATCGGTTGCGGCGTGATGTCGTGCACCCGCAGCGCGCCGTTGCAAGCCGGGCTGTCGATGCCGTGCTGGCGACGAATGTGAATGCCGGCTTCCAGCAGCGGCGGCAGATTCGGGGAGGCGAAGGCGTCGAAGCCGTCGGCGTGGGCTTTGGTGGTGCGGTTGCCGCGGAACAGCTTGTTGTTGAAGAACAGACTGACTTCGTTCACTGGATGGTTAGCCGCCAGATACAGCGCGTTAAGCAGGTTGGTCTGGCCATCGGAGCGCAGCTCCGCCAGCGGAATCTGCGAACCGGTGACGATCACCGGTTTAGCCAGGTTTTCCAGCATGAAGGAGAGCGCCGATGCGGTGAACGCCATGGTGTCGGTACCGTGCAGGATCACGAAGCCGTCGTAGCGATCGTAGTTCTGTTTGATGTCGTCGGCGATGTGCTGCCAGTCTTCCGGCGTCATGTCCGAAGAGTCGATCAATGGCGCATATTCATGAATGGTGAAATCCGGCATTTCCGGGCGATGGAATTCGGGCATCAGCGCCAGCTGGCGCTGCAGGTGGCCGGAAACCGGGATATAGCCGTGATCGGAACGCTGCATGCCGATGGTGCCGCCGGTGTAGGCGACGTAAATGGATTTCTTTTGCATGGTCATGATTTTAACAAAGATAAGATGGGCTGAATTATAGGGGCATGGCGGCAGAAAAAAAGCCCGGCGATGGCCGGGCTGCAGAATTATTTGTTAGCGGACTTCTCCGCAGGTCAGGCAGATCGCATAACGGTTTTGCGGATCGTTCAGGTTATTGAACAAGCCCGGCTGTTCTTTCACCGCGTTGGCGACCGAGGCCAGCGGGGCGGGCAGCATGGATTGAATCGCCGCCGGCAGCATGGCGTGAATGGAAACGCCGAACTGGCTGAGCACCATATCGCTGAGGCTTGGGGTATCGACGAACCAGTCGAGCTGCCACTGCTGCAGCTTCGCCAGCTCGGCGGCTTTCTTCACCGCGTCGTCGAAATCGCCCAATTGATCGACCAGGCCGTTAACCTTGGCGTCGCTGCCGAGCCAGACGTGGCCTTGCGCGATTTGGTCAACCTGCTGCGGGGTCATCTTGCGCGATTTGGCGACCAAATCGAGGAAGTTCTTATACCCGTTTTCGATGTTCAGCTGCATCATCTGCGAGAACTCTTGCGGCAATGCCTTGGTGACCGCAATGTCGGCCAGCGGCGAGGTTGCCACGCCGTCGGTGTGCACGCCCAGCGTATCCAGGGTCTTCTCGTAGGTGTTGATGATGCCGAAAATGCCGATGGAGCCGGTCAGGGTGCTCGGGCTGGCGATGATGTAGTCGGCCGGCGTCGAAACCCAGTAGCCGCCCGACGCGGCCATGCCGCCCATCGAGACCACCACCGGCTTGCCGGCGGCGCGCACGGCGGCCAGTTCGGAGCGGATCACTTCGGATGCGCTGACGCTGCCGCCCGGGCTGTTGACGCGGAACACCACGGCTTTGATGGCCGGATCCAGGCGCGCCTGGCGCAGCTCGGCGGCGGTGGTATCGCCCCCGACGTTACCCGGCGTCTGCGGGCCGTCCATGATGGCGCCGTTGGCGAACACCACGGCGATCTTACCGCCCTGGTTGGCGTCCGGCTTCGGCTGGTAGTCGTAGATGCTGGTGGCGTTGAAATCGTTCGCCTGTTTATCCCAGCCGAAGGCCTTGACCAGCTGATTTTCGATCGCGGTGCGCGAGGCCAGCTCGTCCACCAGCTTATTGTCCAGCGCATAGCGGGCGGTGTCGCCACCGGCCGCCTGCAGGCCGCTCAGCACGCCGGCGGCGCCTGGGAACAGCTGTTGCGGCGTCAGCTGGCGGTTGGCCGCCACGGTCTCGAGATAGTTTTGCCACAGGCCGCCAATCCAGCGGCTGTCCGCTTCGCGCGCCGCTGGGGACATATCGTCGCGGATCAGCGGCTCGACCGCCGATTTATAGGTGCCGACGCGGAAGATATTGGTAGTGACCTTAAGCATGTCCAACAACGATTTGTAGTAAAGATTGTTGGTGGCGAAACCGTGCAGATCGACCGCGCCCTGAGGCGACAGGTAGATTTTGTTGGCGTAGCTGGCCAGGAAATATTGCGTCTGGTTGTAGCTGTCGCCGATGGCGAAGATCGGCTTGCCGCTGTCGCGGAACTCGCGCAGCGCCTTGCCGATATAACGCAGCGACGGCTGATCGGCACCGGCGAAGTCATTCAGCTGCAACACCATGCCGGTAATGTTTTTGTCGTCTTTGGCCTTACGGATGCTGTCCACCACGTCGAACAGCGAGTTTTCCTGCAGGCGGCTGCTGGAGGCGCCCAACAGCTCGCGGCCCCATTGCCGCACCCGGTTATTTACCGAAGGCTGATCGACCACCACGCCGCTTAAGTCGACCAGCAGCGCGCCGCGCGCCGGGGCCGTCGAGGTGGAGGAACTTTGGAAGGACAGATAGATGCCGACCCCAACCAGGATCAGCAAGACCAGGAACAGGTTAAGGATCAGTTCCCTGATAAAATTCAGCAGACGCCATGTCCACCGGAAAATGCCGGCAATAATTTGCCACAATGTGCGCATGTGCTCTCCAACAAGAGTCGAGAATGTTCCGCTATCCTAATGAGCGGCCGGGTAAATGTCAGCTTTAAATCGTGGCACGCAGACGCTATCGCCGAGGCTGTAACTCGTCGTTTAGCTATGTTAACGTGGCCGGAATGAAAATTGTTATCAGGAGTTTACGATGGATGCTCTGGATCTTTTATTGAATCGCCGCTCGGCTTCGCGCCTGGCGGAACCGGCGCCGACGGGGGAAGTGCGTCAAAATATCATCAATGCGGGCCTGCGTGCGCCCGATCACGGCGCGCTGCAGCCGTGGCGTTTCGTGATGATCGAAAATCAGGGCCTGGAGCGCTTCAGCCAGCTGTTGCAGGCGGCGGCGAAGCAGGATCAACTGGACGAAGCGGCGATCGAAAAGGCCACCAAGGCGCCGTTCCGCGCACCGCTGATCATCACCGTCATCGCCCATTGTACTGAAGAGACCAAGGTGCCGCGTTGGGAGCAGGTGGTTTCCGCCGGTTGCGCGGTGCAGGCGATGCAGATGGCGGCGCTGGCGCAGGGCTTTAACGGCATCTGGCGCACCGGCGCCTGGACCGAGCATGCGCTGGTGCGCGAAGCCTTCGGCTGCCGTGAGCAGGATGAGATCGTCGGCTTCCTCTATCTGGGCACGCCACAGCTGAAGGCCGCCACCAAGGTGACACCGCCGGACAGCACGCCTTTCGTCAGCTATTTCTGAGTTTTCTCCCGCGGGGCGCGGCGAAAATGCGCCAAACCCCGCAAAATCGCATGGTTTTTGAGCAGGCCGTTCGCTTATCGGCGGCCCGCTCTTATCAATCCCCTCGGCAAGCGCTACCCTATGATATCTTGAGTGCCGTTACCGAAGGGAGTGGACTATGACATCGCCAGCGATCCGTTTAACCCAGTACAGCCATGGCGCTGGCTGCGGCTGCAAAATCTCACCGAAAGTTCTCGAAACCATCTTGCACAGCGAGCGGGAAAAGTTTGTCGATCCGCGCCTGCTGGTCGGCAATGAAACCCGTGACGACGCGGCGGTGTACGACATCGGCAACGGCGTCGGCATCATCAGCACCACCGACTTCTTCATGCCGATCGTCGACGATCCGTTCGATTTCGGCCGTATCGCCGCCGCCAACGCCATCAGCGACGTGTACGCCATGGGCGGCAAACCGATCATGGCGATCGCCATTCTCGGCTGGCCGATCGCCAAACTGCCGCCGGAGGTGGCGCAGCAGGTGATCGACGGTGGGCGTTTCGCCTGCCAGCAGGCGGGGATCGCGCTGGCAGGTGGCCATTCAATCGATGCGCCGGAGCCTATTTTCGGCCTGGCAGTCACCGGCGTAGTCAATACCGAACGGGTGAAGAAAAATAGCGCCGCACAGGCCGGGGCGAAACTCTATCTGACCAAACCGCTGGGCATCGGCGTACTGACGACAGCCGAGAAGCAAAGCAAGCTGCGCCCTGAGCATCAGGGCCTGGCGACGGAAGTGATGTGCCGCCTGAACAAGCCGGGCGCCGACTTTGCCGAGGTAGCGGGCGTCACGGCGATGACCGATATCACCGGCTTTGGCCTGCTGGGCCACCTGAGCGAGGTGTGCCAGGGCTCCGGTCTGCAGGCGACGGTCTGGTTCGATCGGGTGCCGAAGCTGCCGGACGTCGAGGCGTATATTGCCGAAGGCTGCGTGCCGGGCGGCACCGGGCGCAACTTCGACAGCTATGGCCATCTGGTGGGCGAGATGAGCGATTTGCAGCGCCAGCTGCTGTGCGATCCGCAAACCTCCGGCGGCTTGCTGTTGGCGGTATTGCCTGAGTCGGAGGCGCAGGTGCTGGCGATTGCCGAGCAGCACGGTATCTCGCTCAACGCTATCGGTGAATTGCATGCCGCACAGACCGGACAGCCGCTGATCGAGGTTGTGTAGTGTCCAACATGCAAGAAAGGCCGGACAGCGACGATTACCCACGCATTTTCCTGCAGGACGTGCCGCTGATTGACGTGCGCGCGCCGATCGAGTTTCAGCAGGGCGCTTTCGCCCAGGCGGTGAATTTACCGCTGATGATCGACAGCGAACGCCAGGCGGTCGGTACCTGCTATAAGCAGCATGGGCAACAAGCGGCGCTCGCGCTCGGCCACCGCCTGGTGAACGGCAAACTGCGCGAACAGCGCACCGCCGCCTGGCTGGCGGCCTGCGCAGAGCGGCCAGCAGGCTATATTTACTGCTTCCGCGGCGGGCTGCGCTCGCAGCTGGTGCAGCAATGGCTGCATGAGGCCGGCGTGGATTATCCGCGTATCACTGGCGGTTATAAGGCACTGCGCAATTATCTGCTCGGTGTACTGACGCAAAGCGCGGCATTGCCGATGGCCCTGGTGGGTGGCAATACCGGCAGCGGCAAGACGCTGCTGGTCAACGAGCTGGCCGACGGCGTCGATCTGGAAGGCGCGGCGCGCCATCGCGGTTCATCTTTTGGCCGAACGCTGGCGGGACAGAGCTCGCAGATAGATTTTGAGAATCGTCTGGCTGTGTTATTGCTGAAAAAACAGCATGGTGGCAGCCGCCGTTGGGTGCTGGAAGACGAAGGGCGGATCATCGGCAGCAACAATCTGCCGTTGCCGTTGTTCAACGGCATGCAGCAGGCACCGGTGGCGGTGATCGACGATCCGTTCGACATTCGCCTGGCGCGCCTGCAGGCGGAATATATCGACGGTATGCGCGAACAGTTCGAACAGGCCTATGGCGTGGAAGAAGGCTGGCGGCAGTACGACGACTATTTGCATCACGGCCTGTTCGCCATCCGCCGCCGTTTGGGCCTGGAGCGCTTCCAGCAGCTGACGCAGCGGTTGGGGGCAGCGCTGCGGGCTCAGCGCCTCAGCGGCCAGGGCGACGCGCACCGCGAATGGTTGGCGCCTCTGTTGCAGCAGTACTACGATCCGATGTATTGCTATCAGTTGGAAAAGAAAGCCCAGCGGATCGTCTTCCGTGGGAACTATGCAGAAGTAAGAGAATTCTTGATGACGTTCAGCCAGAAAAACGGTGATTAATGCGACTGTTCATAGCCGAGAAACCGAGTTTGGCGCGCGCCATTGCCGACGTCTTGCCCAAGCCGCATCGCCGCGGCGACGGCTATATCGCCTGTGGCAACAACGACGTGGTGACCTGGTGCGTCGGCCACCTGCTGGAGCAGGCTCAGCCTGACGCCTATGACAGCCGCTATGCGCGCTGGTCGTTGGCGGATCTGCCGATCATCCCCGAAAAATGGCGCTTGCAGCCGCGGCCTTCGGTCAGCAAACAGCTCAACGCGATTAAAAAGCTGCTGCTCGAAGCCGATGAAGTGGTTCACGCCGGTGACCCGGATCGCGAAGGGCAACTGCTGGTGGATGAGGTGCTGGACTACCTGGATTTGACGGCGGAGAAACGCCAGAACGTGCGCCGCTGTCTGATCAACGATCTCAACCCGCAGGCGGTGGCGCGTGCGGTCGAGCGCCTGCGTGACAATCGGGACTTTATCCCGCTGTGCGTGTCCGCGCTGGCGCGTTCGCGCGCCGACTGGCTGTACGGCATCAATATGACCCGCGCCTATACGCTGTTGGGCCGCAACGCCGGTTACGACGGCGTGCTGTCGGTGGGCAGGGTGCAGACGCCGGTGCTCGGATTGGTGGTGCGCCGCGACGAAGAGATCGAAAACTTCGTGCCAAAAGACTTCTTTGAGGTCAAGGCGCACATCGTCACACCGAAAGAAGAACGCTTTGTGGCGCTGTGGCAACCCAGCGACTCTTGCGAACCTTATCAGGATGAAGAAGGGCGTTTGCTGCACCGGCCGTTGGCGGAACACGTGGTCAAGCGCATCGAGGGCCAGCCGGCCCTGGTCACGGCCTATAATGATAAACGGGAATCAGATACCGCACCGCTGCCGTTCTCGCTTTCCACGCTGCAAATCGAGGCGGCCCGGCGCTACAACCTCAGCGCGCAACAGGTGCTGGACGTTTGCCAGCGGCTGTACGAAACCCACAAATTGATCACCTATCCGCGTTCCGATTGCCGCTATCTGCCGGAAGAACATTTTGCCGGCCGCCACGCGGTGCTGAACGCCATCAGCGTGCACCAACCCGAGCTGTATCCGCAGCCGGTGATCGACAGCGATCGCCGCAACCGCTGCTGGGACGATAAAAAGGTCGATGCGCACCATGCCATCATTCCCACCGCCCGCGCCGGCAAGATCAATTTGACGCAGGATGAACGGAACGTGTATGGGCTGGTAGCGCGTCAGTATCTGATGCAGTTTTGTCCGGATGCGGTGTTCCGCAAATGCGTGATCGAGCTGGATATCGCCGGCGGCAAATTCATCGCCAAGGCGCGTTTTCTGGCGGAGGCCGGCTGGCGCACGCTGCTGGGCAGCAAGGAGCGCGACGAGGAAAACGAAGGTGCACCGCTGCCGGTGGTGGCCAAGGACGATGAGCTGCTGTGCGAGCGCGGTGAAGTGGTGGAGCGCCAGACGCAGCCGCCGCGGCCGTTTACCGACGCTAGCCTGCTGTCGGCTATGACCGGCATCGCGCGATTCGTACAAGATAAAGCGTTAAAGAAAATCCTGCGGGCGACCGATGGTTTAGGAACGGAAGCGACGCGAGCGGGGATCATCGAATTGCTGTTCAAGCGGGCGTTTCTGTACAAGAAGGGACGCTATATTCACTCCAGCGAAACCGGGCGCGCGTTGATTCACTCGCTGCCGGATCTTGCTGCGCGCCCTGATATGACGGCCAACTGGGAGGCCACGCTGACGCAAATCAGCGAGAAATCCTGTCGCTATCAGGACTTTATGCAGCCGTTGGTCGGCACGCTGCAAGAGCTGATTTATCAGGCTAAGCAGAGCCGGGCGAGCATGGCGTTTCGTGGATTGCCGCCGCCGCCCTCCAGCGGAGGCAAAAAACGCAGGAAAAGCGCCGGCAAGGCGCAGGAGAAGAGTGAATGAAGCGTGGACTCAGTAGGGTATTGGCTGCCGCGGCCCTGATGTTTTCCGGCCTAGCGGTCGCCAATCGCGGCGATGTGGACGTGGTGTTACCGGTTTCGCCGGAGATTTGGGGCACGGCCAAAAGCGGCGTCAACCCACCGCCGGCACAGCCCTGCAACCGCTGTTGCGTCTACCAGAATCAAAACTATTCCGAGGGCGCGGTGCTTAAAGTGGAAGGGGAAGTGCTGCAGTGCGTGCGTGAGCCTAACACCATCGGCACCAACCCTTTGATTTGGGTGCGATTGAAGAAGTGACAATGTAACCTGTCGCCGCGCTCAGCGTGCACCGCTTTGCGCGGCGATATAGTCCGCCAGCAGTGGAACGTCGGCGGGCGCCAGGGCGTATTCCTGCGCCTGCTGCGGCGTAACCCAGACCAACGCCGAGTGGCAGCGCTGTTGCAGTTCACCGGAGAACTCCGTGACTTGCCAGGCGTGCAGGCGGATGATGCGTTCGCCTTGCTGCCACTGATTGCTACCCACATAGTCGCCGATACGGGCGCAAATCCCCAATTCTTCATCCAGCTCGCGCGCCAGCGCTTCTGGCTGGCTTTCGCCCGTTTCAACCTTGCCGCCGGGAAACTCCCACTGACCGGCCTGATCGCTGCCTGTGCCGCGCTGGGCCAGTAAAATTTGACCGTTCTGTTCCAGAATAGCGGCTACCACGTCGATAATTTTCATTGGCTTCACAGAGTAAAACCCCGGCGAGCGCCGGGGTGATGGGGTTACAGCGTAAATTCCGCCCAGACCGGCGCATGGTCGGAAGGTTTTTCCATGCTGCGGGTTTGGTAATCGATGCCGGTGGCGATGCAGCGCGAAGCCAGCGGGGTGCTGGCCAGCAGCAGATCGATACGCAGGCCGCGGTTGTCGTCGAACCCTTTGGAACGGTAGTCGAACCACGAGAATTCGTCGTTGCGCCCCGGGTTGGCGTGGCGATAGGTGTCTACCAGGCCCCAGTTCAGCAGGCGGTCCATCCATTCGCGCTCTTCCGGCAGGAAGGAACACTTCCCGGTGCGCAGCCAGCGTTTACGGCTGTCTTCGCCGATGCCAATGTCATAATCGCTCGGGCTGATGTTCATGTCACCCATGATCAACACCGGGGATTCCGCCGACAGCTGCTGCTCCAGGTAGTTTTGCAAATCCTGATAAAAGCGTGTTTTAGCCGGGAATTTGATCGGGTGGTCGCGGCTTTCACCTTGCGGGAAGTAGCCGTTGATCACCGTCAGTGTGCCCTGCGGCGTCGCCAGATCGGCCATGATGATGCGACGCTGCGCATCTTCTTCATCGGTCGGGAAACCGCGGCGCACGGCCAGAGGCTCCGCTTTGGTCAGCAGCGCTACGCCGTAATGGCCTTTTTGCCCGTGATAGAACACGTGATACCCGTGCTGGCTGACTTCTTCCAGCGGGAACATGTCGTCGTGAACTTTCGTTTCTTGCAGGCCGATCACGTCGGGCTGGTGCTGTTCGATAATTGCTGCCAGCTGATGCGGACGCGCGCGCAGTCCATTGATATTAAAAGAGACAAACTTCATGAGCGGTGCCGTTTTCACGAGAAAAATGTGCTGTGATAGTAGCAGAGTTTGGCGGGAAATGTAACGCAGACAGCGGCAGGACCGCTGGCTGCGCAGCGGGTTTATTTCGCCCAGCGGTCGTAATTTTTGGGTTGATAATCGTCAAACTGTTGCAGCAGTGTTTGCGCCGATTCACTGATGTGCAGGGTGCCGAGATAGTCGTGGCGCATAAAGCCCTGATCGGCGACGTGTTCGAGGAATTGGCTCAGCGGGCGGTAGAAGCCGTTAACGTTCAGCAGGCCGACCGGCTTGTTGTGATAGCCGATTTGCCCCCAGGTCCAGATTTCAAACAGCTCTTCCAGCGTGCCGATGCCGCCGGGCAGGGCGATAAAACCGTCCGCCAGCGCGGCCATACGGGCTTTGCGCGTATGCATATCAGGCACCACTTCCAGTTCGGTCAGGCCGCGATGCGCGGTTTCCGCTTCAACCAGGCGCTCGGGGATAATGCCGACAGCTTCACCGCCCGCCGCCAACACGGCATCTGCCACGATCCCCATCAATCCTTTCTTGCCGCCGCCATAGATTAAACGGCGCCCCTGTGCGGCCAGCAGCTGTCCCAGTTGACGAGCCTGCTCGGCATAAGCGGGATTGACGCCTTCGCTGGCGCCACAAAAAACGCAAATATTGTTTCGCATCCACCTGTTCCTTACTGCACTAAAGAAGCCAGTGGTATAGCGAATTGTCGGCCGGAGTTCAAGTTACGGCTGGGAGTGAGGAAATAAAACATCGAGGTGAAAGCGGGGAATAAGGGGAGATAAATTGAGTTTTATTGATACGAGAGCATTGGGTGCGATGTGCTTTAAGTTTGTTTGGGATTTTCTATAAAGAGATGCTGGTGGGAGAAGGATGATTCGTCGCTGTGCGACTCACCCT
>NZ_KV792496.1:0-97204 GCF_001808215.1 Serratia sp. HMSC15F11 | reverse complement strand
GGTAAAGCGCGATGAACCACAAAAAAGCCGCCAATCACTGGCGGCTTTTTGCTTATTCAGTCGGTAACTCATACGGCGCGAATCTAATCACCTCTTCCCCGATCCAGCCGTTCACCTCCTTCATGCGCTCTTGCAGCGGCGTCAGCTCGTTGCGCACAAACACCTGAGCGGCCTTTTTCACGTCCCCGAAGCCACCGGTATTGTTCGGGATAATCCCCATCATCTGCGGCGGTACGCGGTGCGCACTCAGCAGATCGTCGCGGCTGGCGTTCTTGATGTTGAAAAAGTCGTCTTTGGTGGCGACCTCGGACAGCGGCAAGATTTTGATGCCGTCCGGCGCGTACATAAACAGATTGCGGAAGTTCCCCAAGCCCTTGGTGTCGCGCATGGCTTGGCGCATTCTGTCAACGTCGCTTGTACTCTGCGCCGCGTCGGTCATATACAGAATGTAACCCGCGTGTGCGCCGTTCTGGTAATACTTGCGGCGGAACAGCGTCGCCGCCTCGTTCAGCCAAGCGGAGTTAAGCGCGCTGAGATACTCCGACAGGCCGTACAGTTCCTGATTGATGTCCGGCTCAATCAGGTGAAAAACACTGTCGGTCTTGAAGCGGTGCGCCTCTTTCCAGTTCTGCACAAACCAGTAAGCGCCGCGCTCAACACCGCGCCGTGTGTACTTGGCCAGGGAGGATTTCAGCTGCAGCGGGGCACCGAGCATGTTTTGACGCTCCTCTAAATAGGCGTTGCCGAACACCAGATAATCCAGCGCATAGCGGCTAAATTCCTGCTGACTTAACAGCCGGTGCGGGATAAACGTTGACGCTAAAATATTGCGCTTAACGTACATCGGCGAGCTGTGATGCACGGCGGCGCGCACGCTGCGCGCCAGCCCGTCGAATGAGATCGGCGGCTCGTACCACTTGCCATTGGTCGTACATTCGATGTAATCCAGAATTTCCCGCTTATCCAGCACCGCGGACGGCTCGCCAAAGGTAAACGCCTCAAAATCCTGCTTCTGCTCTGTTGTCGGGGCTGGCGCCGGGGGGATAAATGCCTTGCGGCCTTTGCGCTTGCTCATCAGTAAAACTCCAAAATGTTCGGGCTGCTGTGGCCGCTGCCTGCGGTCAGCGGTTCGTTTAAGAGGGCGTGCATGATTGCCCACGCGACATCGGCGTGGCTGGCTTCTTCGCTGCGGCTGGCGGTGTAGGTGGAGCGCGCGCCGCTGGCGGTCATGGTTTTGCGGATCGCCATAAAGGCGGCGGTGATGTCGGTGTGGCTGGTGTCGTATTCCAGACAGCCGCGCCCGATGGTGTCTTTTGCCTTCAGCACCATGGCGGTTTTGATTTCCGGGGTGTATTTGATTTCCCGTGCGGCCGGGAAGAACTCGCGCACCAGCTGGAAAACACCTTGGCCGACGGTGGTCGCATCGATGCCGATGTACTCCACGCAATATTTTTCGGTGAGGTCTTTAATCTTTTGGGCCTGATCGGCAAAGTTCATGCCCTGCCACTGGTGGCGCTCGAGCACGCGGAACTTGCCCCCGGCCACCATTGGCGGTGCGATCACCGCGCACCCGGCGCTGTCGCCGCCGTTGGCTTCCGATGGGTCGTAGCCGATCCACACCGGGCGATAGCCGAACGGCCGCACGGCGTAAGGGTTGAAGTCCTCCCATTCTTCCAGCGTATCGACCAGACAGCCTTGCAGCTCGGCGAACGGGAATACCGACGCGGTATCGTCCACAAATTCACACATCAGCAGGTTCTGATACTCAGCCGGGCTGTATTCGAGCGACAGCTGATCGAGGTCGAACAGGTTACAGCCGCCGGTCAGCGCATCCTCAACCGTGACAATCTGGCGCCATTGCCCATCGCCGCACAGCACGCCTTTTGACAGGTGGCTGTGGCTGAGGTCGATTTGAACGTGATCGGCTTTACTGCGGCGGCCTTTGTTGAACAGTTCTCCCGACCAGAACGGATAAGCGGAGTGCGCCAGACTCGACGGCGTGGAAAAGTAGGTGGTGCGCCACCGCTTGTGCAGCGACATCCCGCTGGCGACTTTGCGCAGCTCCTGAAACTTCGGTATCCAGAAATACTCATCAAGATACAGATTGCCGGTGTAGCTCTGCGCGGTGCGCACGTTGGTGCCGAGGAACATCAACCGGGCGCCGTTCGGCAGCACCATCGGATCTCTCAGTGAGAACACTAAAGAGCGTTATCATCAATGCCAAAACATAAATTGCAGTTGTACTTTTGTGACGTTGGAATCTATTCAGCGGCAGATCGTATCACCGGGCAAAGTTGATATCGCTCCGCCACACCCAACCCGAAGCAATCAGGGAACACTTTGGATTTAACAAGAAGCCTGCGAAAGCAGGTTTTTTTATGTCCGTAAAATGGCTGTCGCCACTTTGTCGCCATAGGGTAGTTAGGTGCTTTGCACGACATTGTTTTATAGGGATATTTTTTCAAGGCAACAAAAAACCCGATAATCTTGAACCTAAAAGGCGGGATTATCGGGCTCCACAAAATGGGGACATCAAAGAAAAGCAGTGGCACTAATTCAGACTGCGGCCCCCAACGAAAGTTCTGGCCGGCGACAAAAAAATCAAAATATTTTTATCGCCGATCCATCTCTCCCGCTAATCGATCAGCCGAGTATCCCCGGCCATAGCACCACGATGAGTGAACCCGCCAGCGTTAACAGCACGTTAGCGATGGCGTAGGTGCCGGCATAGCCCAGCGCCGGAATGTTGCTGCGTGCGGTGTCACTGATAATTTCCATCGCCGGCGCGCAGGTGCGGGCGCCCATGATGGCGCCGAACAGCAGGGCGCGGTTCATGTGCAGCACGTAGGCGCCGAACAGGAAGCAGATAACCACCGGCACCAGGCTGACGATAAGCCCCGCAATCAGCATCTGGCCGCCGACCGCGCCCAGGCTGTGGCCGATGCCGGCGCCGGCGCTCAGGCCTACGCCCGCCATAAACACCATCAGGCCGAATTCTTTCACCATGTTCAGCGCGCCCTGCGGAATGTAGCCGAAGGTCGGGTGGTTGGCGCGCAGGAAGCCGAGCATGATGCCGGACATCAGCAGGCCGGCGGCGTTGCCGATGCCGAACGAGAAGTTACTGAACTGAATGGTGATCTGGCCGATCAGCAGGCCGATGATGAAGAAGGCGCAGAACGCCAGCAGGTCGGTCACCTGGCTGTGGATCGAGATAAAGCCAATCTTCTCCGCCACGCTCTTCACCCGGCGCGCGTCGCCGCTCACCTGCAGCACGTCGCCCTTGTTGAGCACGATGCTGTCGTCGATCGGCATTTCGATCTGGCTGCGGATCACGCGGTTGAGGAAGCAGCCGTGATCGGTCAGCTTCAGCTGGCTCAGGCGCTTGTTCACCGCGTTGCTGTTCTTCACCACGATCTCTTCGGTCACGATGCGCATGTCGAGCAGATCGCGATCGAACACTTCCTTGCCGTTGCGGAAGCTCGGGTCCAGCCGCGCGTGGGCGTCCGGGTAGCCGACCAGTGAGATCTCGTCGCCCACCTGCAGCACCGCGTCACCGTCCGGGTTGGCCAGAATGCCGTTGCGGCGGATGCGTTCGATGTAACAGCCGGTCTGGCGGTAGATGCCCAGTTCGCGCAGGTTCTTGCCGTCGGCCCAGGCCACCAGCTCGGGGCCGACGCGGTAGGCGCGGATCACCGGCAGGTAGACCTTGCGCTGGCTGTCGGTGTCCAGACCGCGTTCGCGGGCGATCTGCTGGGCAGAGGTGGACAGGTCCTGGTGCTGCAGCTTCGGCAGGTAGCGCGCGCCAAAAATCAGGCTGACCAGACCGATCAGGTAGGTGAGGGCGTAGCCGAGGCTCAGATGATCCTGCGCCGCCAGCAGCGCCGGGCCGTTGACGATGGTGTTGCGCAGCGTGTCGCCGGCCCCCACCAGCACCGGCGTGGAGGTCATCGAGCCGGCCAGCATGCCGGCGGTCAGGCCGATGTCCCAGTGGAACAGCTTGCCGAGACCGATGGCGAGCACCATCGCCGAGCCGACCATTACCAGCGCCAGCATCAGGTAGTTTTTGCCGTCGCGGAAGAAAATCGAGAAAAAGTTGGGCCCGGCTTCCACGCCGACGCAGAAAATAAACAGCATAAAGCCGAGATTCAGCGCCTCGGTGTTAATGGCGAAGTGTTGCTGGCCGAGCAGCAGCGAAACCACCAAAACGCCAATGGAATTACCGAGTTGGACGGAGCCCAGACGGAGTTTACCGAGGCACAGCCCCAGTGCGAGTACCACGAACAGTAACAGAATGTAGTTACCGTTTAACAAACTAGCGACGTTTATGTTCACGGAGGATAACTTATTGTTTACCAGTAAGTGCTTGATATAGATAACTATAAGAGATAAATTCAGCCTTAAAACGACGTCATAAATCACCACCAGCGTAAGGCGAAGCGAACCATCGTTCGGCGGCGTTCATTCTAGACGCTATGACCGATGACAGCCAGCACAGAAAGCTGATTTCCTGCGCCGCCGTGCGCATTTAACTCTCTTTTGACCAAGGAAAAAATTCGGTTCAGCGTCTCCACTCGGGGGGGCGGGCCGATTTCTATTGATGCAGTAATTGGGCGGGGGAGAATTCGCATGACGAGTTATAGATATTGGCTGGGCATTCTCAGCTGTTTTTTGTTGTTCAGCCTGGTGTTTCTCGGCCAGCAAACCGGCCTGTTCGGCAGCACGGATCATGAGCATCACGGCGAAACCGGCCTGCTGCTGTTTGTGATCCCCGGTGCGATCGCCAGCTATCTGTCGAGCCGCAAGCGGCTGCTTTGCCCGCTGCTCGGCGCGCTGTATGCGCTGCCGCTGTGCCTGCTTATCCGCCATTTCTGGCTGACACCGTCCTCTTCGTTCTGGCAGGAGCTGGCGTACGCCACCAGCGCGGTGTTTTGGTGCGTGTTCGGTGCGATGCTGATGCTGTTCGCCCTCGGCCTGTTGCAGACGCTGCAGCAGCTGCACCGGCGGCAGCGGCAATAAAAAAAGGCGCGTTAAGCGCCTTTTTTGTCTTTGTCGTTCAAAAACTTACTGGAACAGGTTCAGGTGTTCTTTGGCGTAAGCTTCGAAATCGGTGCAACCGCCGATGTGCTTCTCATCCAGGAAGATCTGCGGCACGGTTTCAACCGGTTTGCCGACGGTTTTTTCCAGATCGGCCTTGGTGATGCCTTCCGCGTGGATGTCAACGTAACGGAAGTTGAAATCGTCGCGTTCTTCAGTCAGTTTTTCCGCCAGTTCTTTAGCGCGGACACAATAAGGACAGCCAGGACGCCCGAAGATTACTGCAAACATGCAACGCTCCTTAATTGGATTTTCAATAAATTGTTCGCTACCGCAACGACATCCCGTCACCGAAAAAGTCATTACCTGCGTCAGATGGCGCCTACTATGCCCGTTGAGGCGGTGAAAAAAAAGCAGGAATTACCTGTTAATCTGATTCATGTAACCAATTAGTCGGCCGGGGCTGTCGCCGCCGACGGGAATTCACTACACTGGGGGCAGACCTTCTGGAGAAGAAAAATATGCGTTCATTCGGTGACTTACCGCGCCCGGTGCTGGTGTTGGAAGGGCTGGGCATCGTGATGCTGGTGTTGGCCTACCTCAGCATTCACGGCCACCTGCAGCTGCCGGGCTGGCTGGCGTCGCAGCAGGCGGCGGTCGGCATGATTTTCCTCGGTGTAGCGCTGATGGTGCCGGCGGCGGCGTTTCTGGTGTGGCGCGTGGTGCAAGGCTTCGGGCCGTTGATGCGCGGCGGGTTGCCGCCGGAAAACGATCGCCGCAAACCGCAATCGAAAGATAATCAGGATAGCGATCCGCGCGCCTGAGCGCCGCGGCCGCTAACTCGCCTGCCGGGCAGGCGTTGGCCTTTTTGGGGTGACGAGTGAAAATTGCCATTCTTTCTCGCGACGGAACGCTCTACTCATGCAAGCGGCTGCGTGAAGCGGCGGAAGATCGCGGGCACAGCATCGATATCATCGATCCGCTCTCCTGCTACATGAATATCAATCCGGCGGCGCCGACCATTCATTATCGCGGCCGCCAACTGGAGCGTTACGATGCGGTGATCCCGCGCATCGGCTCCGCCATCACCTTTTACGGCACCGCGGTGCTGCGCCAGTTCGAGCTGCTCGGCAGCTACCCGCTAAACGAATCCGTGGCCATTACCCGCGCCCGCGACAAGCTGCGCTCGCTGCAGCTGTTGGCGCGGCAGGGCATCGATTTGCCGATCACCGGTTTTGCCCATTCGCCCGACGACACCGGCGACCTGATCGAGCTGGTCGGCGGCGCGCCGCTGGTGGTCAAGCTGGTGGAGGGCACGCAGGGCATCGGCGTGGTGCTGGCGGAAACCCGCCAGGCGGCGGAAAGCGTGATCGACGCCTTTCGCGGGCTGAACGCCCACATCCTGGTGCAGGAATACGTGCGCGAGGCACAGGGCAGCGATGTGCGCTGCCTGGTGGTCGGCGGCCGGGTGGTGGCCGCCATTGAACGGCAGGCCAAGCCGGGTGAGTTTCGCTCCAACCTGCACCGCGGCGGCACCGCCCGCAAGGTGACCATCACCGCCAGGGAGCGGGCGATCGCGGTGAAGGCGGCGAGCACGCTGGGGCTGGACGTCGCCGGGGTGGATATTCTGCGCGCCGAGCGCGGCCCGCTGGTGATGGAGGTCAACGCGTCGCCGGGGCTCGAAGGCGTGGAAACCACCACCGGGCTGGACATCGCCGGCATGATGATCGAATACATCGAGCAGCGCGGCCGGCCTGGCTTTCGCCTGAAATCCGGCGGGTGACGGGGCGGGCGGCGCGCTTTTCTCGCCGAGCAATATCTTAATTAGTGAATTAAGCCGCATTGATCGTGGCGTATCGGGTGAATATTCCGTAAGCTATGCGCCTTTTCGCGTATTGAATATTGTGAGGCTGGTTATTATGGATTCACTCATTGTCCCCGATTTGGCGCTGTTGCGGCGCTGGCTGGATCAGTCGGGCATTTCTTTCTTTGAGTGCGATTCCTGCCAGGCGCTGCACCTGCCGCACATGCAGAACTTCGACGGCGTGTTCGACGCCAAGATAGATCTGGTGGACAACGTCATTCTGTTCTCCGCGCTGGCCGAGGTGAAGCCGACCGCGCTGATCCCGCTGGTGGCGGACCTGAGCCAAATCAACGCCAGTTCGCTGACCATCAAAGCCTTTGTCGACATTCAGGACGACAACCTGCCGAAGCTGATTGTCTGCCAGTCGCTGAGCGTGGCGGTCGGCATCACCTATGAGCAGTTCACCCACTTTATGCAGCAGGGTGAAGAGCAGGTCTCGATGGTGATCCTCGAAGCGCGGGCGAACGATCTGCTGTTTATGGGGGATGAAGAAGAGATCCCCGCTGGCGCCGTGCGTCAGCCGATGCTGCACTGATCCTCGCTGTACCTTAAGCATGCCGTCGCTCCGGCGGCATGCTGCCGTTATTCCCCTCCGCAATAAAATATTCTGCACTTTGGCCTTTGCCGCCCGATCTTTCTCTCCTTTTGTGCCGTTAATGGCGTATCACATAGAGAAAAACTGCATAAAAAATCGATAAAAGGCGTTTTTTACCCTGGGGGCTGGCGGGTTGCGGTAGCAGCGGCTATGCTGCTGATTCTGCAAAGGGCTTGCGATTTCCCTTGTGACCACGCGAGCAGGGCAGTGAAAAAAGGCGCATGCAATCATATGCATAGCCATTCAGTTCGCGGTTGCAACGATTGCGCTCAATCAGGAAAGGTTTTGTATCGCTGCAGATACAAGTTCAATTCTATGATTCACCCTGTTTTGGAGGAAGTTACGGATGGTCACCCAACGTAAAAAGTGGTTATCGGGTGTGGTTGCCGGCCTGTTGATGGCCGCGTCCGTCACGGCGTCAGCCGAAGAGAAAACGCTGCACGTGTATAACTGGTCCGACTATATCGCGCCGGATACCCTGGCCAAATTCCAGAAAGAAACCGGTATCAAAGTGGTGTACGACGTCTTTGACTCCAACGAAGTGTTGGAAGGCAAACTGATGGCGGGCAGCACCGGCTACGATTTGGTGGTTCCTTCGTCCAACTTCCTCGAGCGTCAGTCGCAGGCCGGCATTTTCGAGCCGCTCGACAAGAGCAAGATCCCCAACTACAAAAATCTCGATCCCGAGATGCTGAAGCTGGTGGCGCACAACGACAAGGACAACAAATACGGCATCCCTTACATGATGGTGACCACCGGCATCGGCTATAACGTCGACAAGGTGAAGGCGGTGCTGGGGAAAGACGCGCCGGTCAACAGTTGGGATCTGATCTTCAAGCCGGAAAACCTCGAGAAGCTGAAAAGCTGCGGCGTTTCCTTCCTCGATGCGCCGAGCGAAGTCTACGCCACCGTGCTGCACTACCTCGGTAAAGATCCCAACAGCACCAACGCGGCGGACTACACCGGCGCGGCCAACGATCTGCTGTTGAAGCTGCGGCCGAACATCCGCTATTTCCACTCTTCCCAGTACATCAACGATCTGGCGAACGGCGACATCTGCGTGGCGATCGGCTGGTCCGGCGACGTGATGCAGGCGGCCAACCGCGCCAAAGAGGCGAAGAACGGCGTGAACGTGGCCTATGCGATCCCGAAAGAGGGAGCGCTGACCTACTTCGACATGTTCGCCATGCCGGCGGACGCCAAGAACAAGGACGTCGCCTACCAGTTCCTGAACTTCTTGCTGAAGCCGGACGTGATGGCGGACATCAGCAATCACGTTTACTATGCCAATGCGGTGAAGGATTCCACGCCGCTGGTGAATGCCGAAGTGCGCGACAACCCGAACGTCTATCCGCCGGCCGATGTTCGCGCCAAGCTGTTCACGCTCAACGTGCAGTCGCCGAAGCTGGATCGTGTCATTACCCGCGCATGGACTAAAGTTAAAAGCGGGAAGTGATGATAGGGGGATAGCCCCCTATCGTCGGTAAACCGGCAGGCGGGTGCCCCGCCTGCATTGCCGTTTTGGGCCACGGCGCTCGCCGTGGTTTTGTGCCGCTTTACGCCGGAGAGCACCCCGATTGAACGACGCCATCCCTCGCCCTCAAGCCAAGTCGCAGAAGGTTTTCACCCCTCTGCTGGAAATCCGTAACCTCACCAAAACCTTCGACGGGCAGAACGCGGTCGAAGACGTCAGCCTTACCATCTACAAGGGCGAAATCTTTGCGCTGCTCGGCCCGTCCGGCTGCGGCAAATCCACCTTGCTGCGCATGCTGGCCGGCTTCGAGCAGCCTTCGGAAGGGCAGATCGTGCTCGATGGGCAGGATATGTCGCACGTGCCGCCGTACCAGCGGCCGATCAACATGATGTTTCAGTCTTACGCGCTGTTCCCGCACATGACGGTAGAGCAGAACATCGCCTTCGGCCTGAAGCAGGACAAAATGCCGCGGGCGGAAATCGCCGAGCGGGTGGCGGAAATGCTGGCGCTGGTGCATATGCAGGAGTACGCCAGGCGCAAGCCGCACCAGCTTTCCGGCGGCCAGCGGCAACGGGTGGCGCTGGCGCGCAGCCTGGCCAAGCGGCCGAAGCTGCTGCTGCTGGATGAGCCGATGGGCGCGCTGGACAAGAAGCTGCGCGATCGCATGCAGCTGGAAGTGACCGACATTCTCGAGCGCGTCGGCGTGACCTGCGTGATGGTGACGCACGATCAGGAGGAGGCGATGACCATGGCGGGGCGCATCGCCATCATGAACCGCGGCAAGTTCGTGCAGATCGGCGAGCCGGAAGAGATCTACGAGCATCCGAACAGCCGCTTCAGCGCCGAATTCATCGGCTCGGTCAACGTCTTCGACTGCGTATTGCAGGAGCGGCACGACGACGCGCTGATCCTGCAAAGCCCCGGATTGCGCCATGCGATCAAGGTCGATCCGGACGCCTCGGTGGTGGACGGCGTGCCGATCCAGGTGGCGCTGCGGCCGGAGAAGATCCTGCTGTGCGAACAGGTGCCGGCAGACGGCTGCAACTTTGCGGTGGGGGAAGTGGCGCACATTGCCTACCTGGGCGATCTGTCCATCTATCACGTGAAGCTGCACAGCGGGCAGATTATCAGCGCCCAGCTGCAAAACGGCCACCGTTTCCGCAAGGGGATGCCGACCTGGGGCGATGAAGTGCGTCTGTGCTGGGAAACCGACAGCTGCGTAGTGTTGACGGTGTAGTGGAGCCGGTGAGGAGTAACCCGTATGACCCTGCTTTCTGACCGCACGCCGGAACCGCCGGCCAAAACGCCCGGCACCTTCAAGGCGCTGTTCCACCGCCTGCTGATGGCTCACGGCCGCAAGCTGGTGATCGCGCTGCCGTATTTATGGCTGACGCTGCTGTTCATGCTGCCGTTCCTGATCGTGTTCAAGATCAGCCTGGCGGAGCTGGCGCTGGCGGTGCCGCCCTACACCGAGCTGCTGAGCTGGGCGGACAGCAAGCTGAACATCGCGCTCAACTTCGCCAACTACCTGCAGCTGACCGACGATCCGCTGTATATCGACGCCTATCTGCAGTCGCTGCGCGTGGCGGCGGTCTCGACGCTGTGCTGCCTGATCATCGGCTATCCGCTGGCCTGGGCGGTGGCCCACAGCAAGGCGTCAACCCGCAACATTCTGCTGCTGCTGGTGATCCTGCCTTCCTGGACCTCGTTCCTGATCCGCGTCTATGCCTGGATGGGCATTTTGAAAAACAACGGCATTCTGAATAACTTTCTGATGTGGCTGGGGGTGATCGACCAGCCGCTGGTGATCCTGCACACCAACCTGGCGGTGTATATCGGCATCGTTTATTCCTATCTGCCGTTTATGGTGCTGCCGATCTACACGGCGCTGATCCGGCTGGATTACTCGCTGGTGGAGGCGTCGCTGGATCTGGGGGCCCGGCCGCTGAAAACCTTCTTCAGCGTGATCGTGCCGCTGACGCGCGGCGGGATTATCGCCGGTTCGATGCTGGTGTTCATTCCGGCGGTGGGCGAGTTCGTGATCCCGGAACTGCTCGGTGGGCCGGACAGCATCATGATCGGCCGTGTGCTGTGGCAGGAGTTCTTCAATAACCGCGACTGGCCGGTGGCCTCGGCGGTCGCTACCATCATGCTGCTGTTGCTGATCGTGCCAATTTTGTGGTTCCACAAACACCAGAACAAGGAAATGGGGGGGCAGGAATGAACAACTTGCCGGTAGTGCGTTCACCGTGGCGTATCGCCATCCTGACGATCGGCTTTACCTTCCTGTATGCGCCGATGCTGATGTTGGTGATCTACTCCTTCAACAGCTCCAAGCTGGTGACGGTATGGGCCGGCTGGTCCACGCGCTGGTATACCGAACTGTTCCACGACTCGGCGATGATCAGCGCGGTGGGGCTCAGCCTGACCATCGCCGCCGCCTCCGCCACCGCCGCGGTGGTACTGGGCGCCATCGCCGCCGTGGTGATGGTGCGCTTCGGCCGTTTTCGCGGTTCGACCGGTTTTGCGTTTATGCTGACCGCACCGCTGGTGATGCCGGACGTGATCACCGGCCTGTCGCTGCTGCTGCTGTTCGTGGCGATGGGGCACGCTTTCGGCTGGCCGTCGGAGCGCGGCATGTTCACCATCTGGCTGGCGCATGTCACCTTCTGTACCGCTTACGTGGCGGTGGTGATCAGCTCGCGCCTGCGCGAGGTGGATCGATCGATCGAGGAAGCGGCGATGGATTTGGGGGCGCCGCCGCTGAAGGTGTTCTTCGTCATCACCTTGCCGATGATCGCGCCGGCGCTGATCTCCGGCTGGATGCTGGCATTCACCCTGTCACTGGACGATCTGGTGATCGCCAGCTTCGTCTCTGGGCCGGGCGCCACCACGCTGCCGATGCTGGTATTCTCCAGCGTGCGCATGGGGGTGAATCCGGAAATTAACGCGCTGGCCAGTTTGATCCTGCTGGTGGTGGGCATTCTCGGCCTGATCGCCTGGTGGTTTATGGCGCGCTCGGAAAAACAACGATCGCGTGAATTACAGCGGGCGGCCCGTAGCTGAATCGTAACAAACCTGCTATTTTTGCAATCAATAAGTATTGCAACTAACTACCTGACGTTACATGCGCCATCTGTATTGGTGGCGCGTTGTAGCGGAACACGGATATGTCAGACATGCTGAAAAGCGGGCAGGGAATGGGATCGACTTCGGATGCACCGGTGCCGGTGATGGTGGCGGGTACCGCCATGGTCGCGATCAAGTGTATCAGCGTGGTGCTGCTGTTGGGCGAACTGGGCGTCGACGGTGCGCAGGAGTTCGTCAACACCAGCGCGCAGGCGTGGGATTCTACCCTTATTTTTCTGGCCGGCCTGATGCTGCTGTGCCTGCAAATCAGCTGCGGTTTTGCGGTGATGCGCGGCCGCAACTGGGGGCGCTGGGGCTATGTGGTCTGCCAGTGCATCGTGGTGCTTTACCTGCTGTTGGCCACCATCGGCAGCGTTTTCCCCGAGGTGTTTACCGTGGAAGGGGAAACCAGCGGCCAAATCCTGCACGTTCTGATCCTGCAAAAGATCCCCGACGTGGTGATCCTGGCGTTGCTGTTCGTCCCTACCGCCAGCCGCCGCTTCTTCGCCGCGCGCAAGTGAGATTTTAGGCGCGCGGAGTGGTAAACTCTGCGCCCTTAATTCGTCATCCTGAACTTCACGGTAATCTTCATGCATTGCGCTTTGTATACGGCGGGCACCTGCCGTTCCTGTCAGTGGCTGGAAAAGCCCTATCCGCAGCAACTGGCCGACAAACAGCATCACCTGCAATCGTTGCTGGCCGGACGCGACGTCGCGCAGTGGCTGCAGCCGGTGGCAGGAGAGCTGAGCGCATTTCGCAATAAAGCCAAGATGGTGGTCAGCGGCAGCGTGGAGCGCCCGCTGCTCGGCATGCTGCACCGCGACGGCATGCCGGTCGATCTGAGCGACTGCCCGCTGTATCCCGCCGGCTTTGCGCCGATGTTTGCGGTGCTGAAAAGCTTTATCGCCCGCGCGGGCCTGACGCCGTATAACGTGGCGCGCAAACGCGGCGAGCTGAAGTACCTGCTGCTGACCGAAAGCACGTTCGACGGCGGCGTGATGCTGCGCTTCGTGCTGCGTTCGGAAACCAAGCTGGCGCAGCTGCGCGCCGCGCTGCCGTGGCTGCAGCAGCAGCTGCCGCAGCTCAAGGTGATCTCCGCCAATATTCAGCCGGTGCACATGGCGATCATGGAAGGGGAGCGCGAGATCGCGCTGACCGAACAGCAGGCGCTGGAGGAGCGGTTCAATCAGGTGCCGCTGTTTATCCGCCCGCAAAGCTTCTTCCAGACCAACCCGCAGGTGGCCGCCGATCTGTATGCCACCGCCCGCGACTGGGTGCGCGCGCTGGGTATCGACAGCATGTGGGATCTGTTCTGCGGCGTCGGCGGTTTCGGCCTGCACTGCGCGCAACCGCAAACGCGGCTGACCGGCATCGAAATCAGCGCGGAAGCGATCGCCTGCGCCCGCCAGTCGGCACAGCGGTTAGGGCTGCTGCACGTAGATTTTCAGGCGCTCGATTCCACCCGCTTCGCCACCGCCGAAGGTCAGGTGCCGCAGCTGGTGCTGGTCAACCCGCCGCGGCGCGGCATCGGCCAGGCGCTGTGCGACTACCTGAGCCGGATGGCGCCGGAGTATATTCTCTATTCCAGCTGCAACGCCGAGAGTATGGCGAAAGATATCGAGATGTTGCCGGGGTACCGCATCGAACGGGTGCAGCTGTTCGACATGTTCCCGCATACCGCGCACTACGAGGTGCTGACGCTGTTGGTGCGGATTTTATAAAACATAAGGCCCGGATAACCGGGCCTTATTGTTTACTGCGGGAACCACTTGTCGTTGATGGCCTTGTAGGTGCCGTCGGCCTTGATGGCGTCCAGCGCGGCGTTCAGCTTGGCCAGCAGCGCTTGGTTATCCGGGCGCACCGCGATGCCGAGGCCGGTGCCGAAGTATTGCGCATCGGTGATGTGCTCGCCCACCGGCGCCAGCTGCGGGTTGGTCTTCAGCCACTCGTTCACCACGGCGGTGTCGCCGAACACGCCGTCGATACGGCCGTTTTTCAGCTCCAGAATGGCGTTCTGGTAGCTGTCGTAAGAGACGGTGCTAATCTCCGGATGCTTGTCCTGCATGTATTTCTGGTGGGTGGTGCCATTTTCCATGCCGAGCTTTTTGCCTTTCAGATCCGCCAGCGAGCTGAACTTGCCTTTTTGCGCGATCACGATCGCCGAGTTGGCGTAGTAAGGCTGGGTGAAGGCGACCTGTTTGCTGCGCTCCGGCGTGATGTCCATACCGGAAATCACCGCATCGTATTTCTTGAATTTCAGCGCGGCGATCAGGCTGTCGAACGCCTGGTTGGTTAACGTGCACTGCGCCTGCATCTGCTTGCACAGCGCGTTGGCCAGATCGATATCGAAGCCGACGATCTGGTTGTTGGCGTCCAGCGATTCGAACGGCGGGTAGGTGGCGGAAGCGGCGAAGCGGATGGTTTCGGCCGCGGTGGCGTTAAAGGTGATCCCGGCCAACATCGTCGCGGCAAGCAGCAGTTTTTTCATGCGTAGAGCTCCTGTCTGAATCCTGAAAGTGATTATTCGCTATCGTTTGTTTTTACTGGTAATCACCAGAGGTTTTTACGTGTGCGCCTGCTGATAACCCTGCCACTGGGTGAATTAAAATGCAATATAAATGATTAAGTATTGCTACGGGGATAAAAAAAGCCCCGCGCAATGGCGGGGCTTATGGGGGGAGGCGGCCTCAGTTGCGGCGTTCAAACGCCAGCGCGCGGCGCTCCACCAAGCGCATCAGCAGCGTCAGCAGGCCGTTGACGCACAGGTACACCAGGCCTGCGGCACCGAATACCATGACGTCGTAGGTGCGGCCGTACATCAGCTGGCTGTAACCCATCACCTCCATCAGCGTGATGGTGTAAGCCAGCGAGGTGCTTTTGAACACCAGCACCACTTCGTTGGAGTAAGACGACAGCGCGCGCTTGAAGGCGAACGGCAGCAGGATGCGCAGCGTCTGCCGACGCGACATGCCCAGCGCTTCGCACGACTGCCACTGCCCGGCGGGAATGGCGCGCACCGCACCGTAGAACAACTGCGTGGTGTAGGCCGCGCTGTTCAGCGCCAGCGCTATCATCGCGCACAGCCAGGGCTGCGACAGCAGGTTCCACAGCCACGGGTAGTCGCGGATGGCCGGGAACTGACCGGGGCCGTAGTAGATCAGGAAAATCTGCACCAGCAACGGCGTGCCGGTGAACAGCGTCACGTAGATCTTGACCAGCGGCGTCAGGATTGGCGTTTTCAGCGTCAGGATCACCGTCAGCAGCAGCGACAGCACCAGCGCGACGAGCAGCGCGGCGACGGTCAGCGTCAGGCTGGTGTGCAACCCTTTGAGGATCTCCGGTAAATACTCAATCATCAGACCGGCCCCCGCTCAAAGCGCGTGGCGCGCAGCTCAATGCGTTTGATGACGTATTGGCTGAACAGCGTCACCAGCAGGTAGATGGCCGCTGCGATCACATACCAGGTAAAAGGTTCCTGGGTACGGGTGGCGATGCTCTTGGTTTGCAGCATCAGATCGTTCACGCTGATCAGCGACACCAGCGCAGTGTCTTTCAGCAACACCAGCCACTGGTTGCCGAGGCCGGGCAGGGCGTGGCGCCACATCTGCGGCATGATCAGGCGAAAGAAGATCGCCGCCTTGCCGAGCCCCAGCGCCTGGCCGGATTCCCACTGTCCCTGCGGCACCGCTTTGAGCGCGCCGCGCAGCGTCTGCGAAGCGTAGGCGGAATAGAGCAGAGCCAGAGCGATCACCCCGCACAGGAACGGGCTGACTTCGAAATTGTCAATCGCCAGCTGAATCGGCAGCTGGAACAGACCGAGGTTGAGGGTAAAGCCGTCGGAGAGCATCAGCAGCAGCTGCGACGAGCCGAAATAGATAAACAGCACCACCAGGATTTCCGGCAGGCCGCGCAGCACGGTCACCCAGGCGGTGCCGAGCCAGCTGACCGCTTTCCAGCGGGACGATTCCCATACGGCGAACAGCATCGCCAGAATCAGCCCGAGGATCAGGGCGCAAACGGCAAGGCCGACGGTCATGCCGGCGGCGCTTGCTAAAGGTTGTAATTCATTCATCGGGGCGTATTACTGCTGGAACCATTTTTTGTAGATGGTTTCATAGGTCCCATCCTGCTTGATCTTGTCCAGAGCGGCGTTGAACTTGCCCTGCAGATCGGTGTTCTTCTGGCGTACCGCGATGCCGAGGCCGGTGCCGAAGTAGTCTTTATCCGTCACTTTGGCGCCCACTGCCGCCAGCGCGTCATTCTGTTTCAGCCACTCGTTCACCACCGCGGTATCGCCGAACACCGCATCAACGCGGCCGTTCTTCAGATCCAAAATGGCGTTCTGGTAGCTGTCGTAAGGCACGGTGGTGATTTCCGGGTGCTTGTCGGTCAGGTATTTCTGGTGGGTGGTGCCGTTTTGCACGCCCACTTTCTTGCCTTTCAGCGCCGCCACGTCGGCGATTTTGCCTTTCTGCGCGATGAACAGCGCCGAGTTATCGTAGTACGGCTTGGTGAACAGCACCTGCTTTTCACGCTCCGGCGTGATGTCCATACCGGCCATGACCGCATCGAAACGCTTGAACTTCAGGCTCGGGATCAGGCTGTCGAACGCCTGGTTGGTGAAGGTGCACTCGGCCTGCATCTCTTTGCACAGGGCATTGGCCAGATCGACATCAAAACCCTGAATCTTGTTGCCGGCGTCAATAAATTCAAATGGAGGATAGGAGGCTTCAGTAGCGAAACGGATCGTTTCGGCTGCGGAGGCGGAAACGCTGATGCCGGCCAGAACGGCGGCGATTATTAGTTTTTTCATCGCAAACTCCCCAAATTACAGCAAGTTAATTGTTAGTGTGATAAGTAGTTGGCAAACTCGGTGGTCCGCGGCTGCGTGAAGTGGCTGCTGTCGCCTTGCTCCACCACGTGGCCGTTTTCCATGTACACCACGCGGCTGGCGGTCTTGCGCGCCACTTCCACTTCGTGGGTGACGATCACCTGTGTGATGCCGGTGCCGGCCAGTTCGCGAATGATGCTGACGATCTGAGCGGTGATTTCCGGATCCAGCGCCGCGGTCGGTTCATCGAACAGCAGTACCTGCGGTTCCATCATCAGGGCACGGGCGATCGCCACGCGCTGCTGCTGGCCGCCGGAAAGGTGCAGCGGGAAGCGATCGGCGAAGTCGGTCAGGCGCAGACGCTTGAGCAGCTTGTCGGCACGCTCCATCGCCTGAGCCTTGGTCAGACCCAGCACGCGGCAAGGCGCTTCGATCAGGTTCTGAACCACGGTGAGGTGAGGCCACAGGTTGTATTGCTGGAACACCATGCCGACATTTTGGCGCAGTTCGCGAATGGCTTTCTCGCCCGGCGCCTGCTTGAAGTCGAATTGGTTGCCGGCGATCTGCAGTTGGCCCGAACGCGGCATTTCCAGCAGGTTCAGTACCCGCAGCAATGAACTTTTCCCGGCGCCGCTTGGGCCAAGCAGCACCAGGGTTTCCCCGGCTGGACAATCCAGCGTGATGTCAAACAGCGCCTGGTGAGCGCCGTAATAGCAATTGATACCGTTAAGTTGAATACTCATGCGCCAGAATTGAATAGACATTGATGCCGCAAATGTTAACTTCCACAGAATACTTATGCAATCTTTGTGCGTTAAAATTTATGAGTGTGCGGCGGGACAGTAAAAGATTAGCACAAGATACCGCGACTCAAGCCGAGGGAGGGGATTTGTGGCGCAGGCTGTGAGATCGGTAGCGAAATTTTTTCTATTGGACGAAATGCGAGCGGTGGGCGGGCGGCGGGGATGACCGACGCGGCAAGCCCGCGTCGGCCGGGGCATGGCGGGTTACTGGTTTTCCAGCACCTGGCGCACGCTGCCGTTGGTGGCGTGCGCTGGAACATTCAGGTAGCGAATATCATCAACCACCCAGCAGGTGCCTTCGCGCACCATCAGCACTTCGTCCTGCCAGTTCACGCTGCTGTTGGCGTCTTTTTGGTAGCTCAAGTCAACGCGCAGCGGGATGTTTTTCGCGTCGGTGTTAGGAATGGTCGAGGCGCTGGCGACGGACGCGCTGCTTGGCCCCTGCGCATTGCCGGAGAACAGATCGCCGGTTATCCGGTGCTTGCCCGGGTTCTGGCCGGCGCTGACCAGATCCTGATACAGCACTTTGCTCAGGTAAGGTTGCAGCTGCGCGAGGCGGTTGCTGTCCGGCAGGCCGACGCCCTGCTGGATGCGCAGGTCATAGAACTTTTGCGCGACCGTATCTGGGCCGCCTTCCACACAGCTGCCGCTGCGGGTGCCGATATCCTTGTATGCCGGTTCCACCGTGGTACAGGCACTCAGCAACAGCGCTAAGGGTAAAACAGCCGCAATCGTTTTTGTTTTCATCTTATTACCTTATGTGAAAGTTTCTACCATGAAGACCGATAGCTTACAGTATAAATGCGTTTTTTTGGCCTTGCATTCGTACTGCGTGCCATTGATTAAGCGAACATAATGCCAATCCTCTGGTCATAGATACGTTGAATTAATCAAACAAGGAATTCTGATGCAGCTTTCAACTCCCCCGACCCTGGAAGGGTTCACCATCACCGAATACTGCGGCGTCGTCACCGGCGAAGCGATCCTCGGCGCTAACATTTTTCGTGATTTCTTCGCCGGCGTGCGCGATATCGTCGGCGGCCGCTCGGGCGCTTATGAGAAAGAGCTGCGCAAGGCGCGCTTGATTGCGTTCGAAGAGCTGGAAGATCAGGCGAAAGAGCTGGGCGCCAACGCGGTGGTCGGCATTGATATTGATTATGAAACCGTTGGCAAAGACGGCAGCATGCTGATGGTGACCGTCAGCGGCACCGCGGTGAAAGTCAGCCGCTAACGCCATTCTCGCGCCCCGGCCGTTCCGCCGGGGCGACGTTTTCTTGCTTTACCCCACCTTGTGCTGCTCGACGATCGGGCGGTGTTCCTGCGGTTTCACCGGCGCCGGCTCTTGGCGATGCTGTATCGGCTGAACGGACGGTTGACGTATCTGCGGCGCCGGGGCCGGATGCGGCATGACGCGCTCTTGCGGCATCGGCGTCGGGCGCACTACCGCCGGGTGCGGCGCTACGGCCGGTTTGTGCACCACCGGCTGAGCGACGTGCGGCGCAACCTGAACCGGTGGCCGCACGGCAGATTGATGCATCGGCGCGACGGCCTGCATCGGATGCGTCTGTACCGGCGCGGAATGCCCGGCCATCGGCTGCTGCGCGTGGGGCGTCGCAGGCGCGGTATGTGTGAACGTCGGCATGCTCATCGGTTGCTGCACATGGGGCGCGTTGACCGATTGTTGCAGGTGCGGCGCGGCCGCTACCGGCTGGTGCACGGCTATCGGCTGCTGTACGTGAGGCGGCACCGGCTGGGTATGCGCAAAGTTCGGCAGGGTCATCGGCGCATGGGCCGCAGGCGCGACGCGCGGCTGTTGCGGCGCCGCGTTTGGCGTCGGTTGGCTGAAGCGCGGCGTTGGCGCGGCGGTGGTCGTATTGTAGTTGTTCACCGTGCTGGTGCTGCTGCGATTCACATTGCTGACGTTGTTATATTGGTTGATGTTGGTGACGCGATTTACCACGGTGGTGGAATGCGACACGTAGGGCGCATTGCGGTAGACCACCGGTTGGCGTCGATCGTCCCAGCGCATATCCCAGTTGTGCCAACCGCTGTTGTGCTGATTGAACAATGAGGCGACCGCGATACCGACGCCGAAGCTGATCGCGCCGGCCGCCAACATGTCGCCGCCGCTGTAGCCGGAAGGTTGATACTGATAGCTGGGATAGGTGGGGATCGGCGTGCCGTAGGCCACCCAAGGGTCGTAATGTGGGACGTAAACCGTATCCGGTTGGCTGGGCTCAATGACGATGGTTTCGCCCGGCGCCGCGACCACGCTCTGGCGATAGGGCTGCTGTTCGACATAACGCGTCGTCGGTGCCACGACGATGCGCTGCTGCGGGGTGTTTTTCAGCGTGCCCTGGCTGGCCGCCCGCTGGCGCATCACCTGAATGGCGTTCATCACGTCGGTGGGATCGTTGAGGTAGGCGCTGCCCAGAGCCGTGGTCCAGGGGATGTTTTTCGCCATTTGATCGAGTACGTCGGGAAATTGCACCAGGCCGCGCACGCTGGGATCCCAGGGCTGAGCGTCGGCTGCCGAGCTGAGCGCCGCCGGCTGCAGGCCGCGGTTTTGCACCAGCCAGGCATCTGCGGCGCTGATTTGGTCGGGATAACCCGCGCCGGCCAACACCTGCGCCAGCAGCTTGTCGGGGAACAGCGCCACCGGGCTGACCAGCTGGTACAGCTGATCGGCGGTCAGCGGCGTATAGGCCGGCGCACTTGCAGTGGCGGCGGGAGCGGCCGGGGGCGGGGCGCTTGCGCCCATCGCGTCGGCGACTTTTTGCCGATCGCAGCCGCTGAGCGGCAGTATGGCGGCACAGAGCAACCAGGACAGACAGCGAGGTGTGAACATGTTCGACTCCGCTCTTTCAGCGCAGATGATACTTTGAGACTATCATGGGCGTGAGAGGCAGCCAGTCGGGAGAAACACCCGCTTGCACATCGGCGTTGTCTGTCATCATTTCTCGATGAGCGTGATGATTGGACACAGATTAATCGCGCGGCGTTACCGCTTTCACGGACGTCAATCAGGAGGATAAGTGAAAATTTGGCCAGGGATCATCGCCACCGCGCTGTTGGCGGGATGCCAAAATCCGCAGCAGGACACGCTCGTCGATCGTGGCGCTTACCAACTCGAAACCCTGCATCAGGCGCAGGGCGCCGATCAACGCATCCGATTTTTGGTGATGCACTACACGGCGGAAGACTTCCATTCATCGCTGAAAACGCTGACCGACGAGCACGTCAGCGCCCATTATCTGCTGCCGGCGCACCCGCAGCGCGAGCACGGCAAACCGACGGTGTACCGGCTGGTGCCGGAGGCGATGCGCGCCTGGCATGCCGGCACCAGCGCCTGGCGCGGCCGCAGCAACCTCAACGACACCTCGATCGGCATCGAAATCGTCAACAAGGGCTTCACCCGCAGCATGCTGTTCACCCACTGGCAACCCTATACGGCGGAGCAGATCGCCGTGCTGATCCCGCTGAGCCGCGACATTGTCCAACGCTATGGTATCCAGCCGCAGGACGTGGTGGGGCACAGCGATATCGCGCCGCAGCGCAAGCAGGATCCCGGCCCGCTGTTCCCCTGGCGGCAGCTGGCCCAGGCCGGTATCGGCGCCTGGCCGGACGAACGAGACGTGCAGCGTTTGCTGGCGGGGCGCGATCGTCATGCGCCGGTACCGATGGTGCCGCTGCTCGAAAAGCTGGCGCGTTACGGCTATGCGATCGACCCGTCATGGGATGCGCGGCAGCAGCGCAATGTGGTGGCGGCGTTTCAGATGCACTTCCGGCCCGACGATGTGCGCGGCGAGCCGGATGCAGAGAGTGAAGCGATTGTCGATGCGCTGCTGGTGAAGTACGGCGCGGCGCGTTGATTACAGGCCGTGCAGCTTGCCGTGATCTTTCAGCCAGCGGGCGGTGCGCGCGATGCCTTCTTCCAGCGAGACGATCGGCTGATAGCCCAGCTCTTGCTGCGCACGGGTGGTATCGAGCGTGAGGTCGAAGTTGAGTTTGGCGACGCCGTAGTGGGTCAGCACCGGCTCCTTCTCGCTTTTGCTGCCGAGGCGTTCCATGCCGCGCGCCATCATGTCGAGCATCGGATAGGGGACGGAGCGGATGCGGCATTTCATGCCCAGATCGTCGATCAGCTGCTGCACCACGGTGCGTAGCGGGCGCGGCTGCTGGTTGGTGATGTTGTAGGCGCGGCCGGACGGGGTATCTTCTTTTAGCGTCGCCAGCCACATGGCGTGCACCGCATTCTCCAGGTAGGTCATGTCCACCATTGCCGCGCCGCCGCGCGGCAGCAGCAGGTTGCCGTAGCGTTTTATCATCTGCAGCAGCCGCGGCAGCATCACCTTGTCGTGCGGTCCGAACAATCCCTGCGGGCGCAGAATGGTGAAATGGGTCTGCGGATTGGACAGCGCCAACTGCTGAATTACCTGCTCGCCGGCGGCCTTGCTGCGCGCGAATTCGTTGGCGTAGCGCTGCGGGCGGAAGTCTTCGGTCACGTTGCGGTGATGGTGGTAATCGAAATAGATCGCCGGGGAGGAGATGTGAATGAACTGCGCTACGCCGTAGGCCGCCGCCCATTCGCCGAGGCGGCGGGTGGCGCGGACGTTGGCCAGTTCGAAGGCCTCTTCGGTGCCCCAGGGCGAGGTAAAGCTGGAGCAGTGCCACAGCACGTCGACGTCCGCCAGCATCGCCTTGGCCTGCGAAGAGATCAGATTGGTGAGATCGGCATGAATAAACTCCGCGCCCATTTTTTCCAGCAGGCCGCCCATCGCCTGGTTGCGGCCGGTGGCGCGCACTTTGATGCCCTGGCGGCGCAGATATTCAACGGCGTTACGGCCTAACCCACTGGTGGCACCGGTGACCAATACCTTCATAACGGACTCTATTCTCACCCAAAATCGGAACACCGGCGGGCGCTTGCGGCGCTCCCAGCAAATAAGATGCCATTCTTCCGTGATTTCGTGCGCTATGCAATCGGAAAGCCCCGAAGCACAGCGGCAAACTGTGCGGTTGATCGACAAATGAACGGCGTTCAGCGCTGTTGGCGGTCCAGGCTCTCGGCAAGCTCGGCGATGCGTTTCGCCATGCCGCGAAAAATGAACAGGTGTGCGGGCATCATGGCGAACCAATACAGCAGCCCGCTGAAGCCGGCCGGATGCCACCAGGCGCGCACGTCCAGCGTGCGGCGATCGCCGTGATCGGTGATGCTGAAGCTCAGCCGCCCCAGCCCCGGTGCCTTCATGCCGAACAGCAGCGCCAGTTGCCGCAGCGGCTTCAGCGTGATGACTTTCCAGCCGTCGATCTCGTCGCCGAGCGCCAGGGTCGCGCGCGCCGGGCGGCCGTAGATCACCCCGTTGCCGATCATGTCGTCCATGCGGGCGCGGATGCGCCACAGAATATTGGCGTAGAAATAGCCTTCTTCGCCCCCCAGCTGCTGCACCGTTTGCCACAGGGCCTCGCGGGTGGCGGCGGTGTCCAGCGAACAACCGGCCTGTTTCGGATAGTAACCGTAGCCGGGGCGCCAGCGGGCCCGCGCCGCCGGATCGTAGCCCCAGTCGGCGGAATCGACCACCTCCTGTTCGCGCTGCAGCGTGGTGGCGACCGCCTGATCAAAGGTGTGCAGCCGCTGCGGGATCAGGGCCTGCAGCGGCCGGCCGTCGGCGGGCAGATCGTGCTTCAGCCCCTGGATCAGCGCGCGGGCGATCGGCGTCGGCACCGAGGTGATCAGGCTGATGAACCACACCGAAATCAGCCGCGTCGGCAAAGGGATCGGGATCAGCCAGCGCCGCTTGCCGCTGAGAGCGATAAAGCGTTTGAACATATCCTGATAGCTGAGGTACTCCGGCCCGGCAACGTCGAAGATGCGGTGTTCCTGCGCCGGGTGCGCCAGCAGATCGGCCAGATAAACCAGCAGGTTCTCCAGCGCCACCGGCGACGACTTCGAGCGCACCCAGCGCGGCGGCGTCAGCACCGGCAGGTTATAGACCATGTCGCGCATCACTTCGAACGCCGCCGAGCCGGGGCCGACGACGATGCCGGCGCGCAGCTCGGTCACCGGCACGCCGCTCTGGCGCAAGATCTCGCCGGTCAGGCGGCGGGCCGCCAGGTGCGGTGAGCTGTCGTCGTTCGGCTGCAGCGCGCCGAGAAAGATCACCTGTTTGACGGCGGCATTGCGCAGTGCGTCGCGCAGGTTTTCCGCCGCCTGGCGCTCCTTCTCGATAAAATCGTCGCCGTCGCCCATCGCGTGCACCAGATAGTAAAGCGTATCGATCTCCCACAGCGCCGCGCTCAGGGTCTCCGGGCGATACAGATCGGCATACAGGCAGTTGACCTGCGGCCAGTTCCGCTCCTGCAGCCACTCGATGCGCCGCGCGGCGGCGGTAATCTGGTGCCCCTGTTCGATCAGGTGCGGGATCAGGTTCTGGCCTATATAGCCGCTGGCTCCAAGAACCAGTACGCGTTGGGGTGTCATCGGGCCGCCTTGTGCGGTAGAGGATTGGCTGAACGACAGGATGCCAAATTCAGGGTTTAAATGCACTTTTTGTATGGGTATAAGCCGGTTGCATACGTCGCGGTGCGAGTTCACACTACGCGCCCCCTTACCGAACGAAAGACCGGATGTCATGAAGCTCAATGTGATTTGTTACGCCCTGCTGGGCGTGGCGCTGCTCGCCAGCCTGTTCTCGCTGCATCCGGTGTGGATGTGGTTGCTGTTGGCCAACCTGCTGACGTTTCTGATCTACGGCGGCGATAAGCTGGCGGCGCGCAAAGGATGGCGGCGGGTGCCGGAGGCGACGCTGTTGCTGTTCGGCGCGCTGGGCGGGTGGTTGGGCGCACTGGCGGCACAGCAGCTGTTTCGCCACAAAACCCAGAAGCAGCCGTTTAAAACCTGGTTCATCCTCAGCGTGGCGCTCAACCTGGTGGCGGTGCTGGGGCTGTGGTACTGGGCTTATGGCCGCTGGATCTTCTGATTACAACAGCAGCGGTAGGGTAGCGCTGGCGGTGGCCTGCATCGCCTGAGCGTAGGCGGGATCGCGCTGAGCCAGTTCGGCGATCATCAACTCCACCAGCAGCATGGCGCCGACTTTGGCCGGCAGGGCGCCGGCGGTCAGCGGCCCTTCCGGTTTGGCCGCCACCAGCAGCGTATCCGCCATTTTAGCCAGCGGGCTGCGTTGGGTGTTGCTGATTGCGATCACGCGTGCGCCGCGCCCTTTGGCCAACGTCACCGCATGCAGCACGTCCTTGGTTGAGCCGGAGCTGGAGATGACGATCAGCAGATCCCGCTCACTCAGCGAGGCGGCGTTCATCGCCGCCCGGTGCATGTCGCTGAACAGCTGCGCCGGTTTGCCGAGGCGCAACAGTTTGTAGTGCAGGAAATCGCCGATGATGGCGCTGGCGGCGACGCCGTAAATCTGCACCGAAGCGCAACGCTGCAGGCTGTCCGCCGCCTGTTGCAGCGCCTGCGGTTCCAACAGCGCGCCGGTATCCCGCAGCGCCTGCACGCTCTCTTCCACCAAATTTTCCGTTGCGCTTTGCCGCGTCGTCGCCTCCGGCTGGTTTTGTTGCAGGCTGAGGGCCAGCGCCATTTTAAATTCGGTATAGCCTTTACAGCCCAGATGGCGGCACAGCCGCGTGACGCTGGCTTCGCTGGTGGCGCTTTCACGCGCCAGTTCGGTGATGGTCAGGTAAACGGCGCGGGAGGGCTCCGCAAGAAGATAGTTGCCGAGCTTTTGCAGCGTGGGGCTGTACCCCGCCAAATCCTGCCGCAGCCGCAATAACAAGTTGCCTGTATTCATCACGTTACCTTTCTGAGTATGCCCGTTTCTATTGTGGCGGAAAGACGCCGCGCCTCGCCAGTGAAATCGACGGATTGTGAAGCCGATCATCGTTATGAATAAAATTTTCACTAAATTAATTTTAATGTGGTAAAAATTTTCATCATAAAAATGATAGCAGGGGAAAATTTATGTCAACACCAGAATTGTCGCGCTCCGGCGGCTGGTTCGAAAAAGCCCAGCTGTTCGGCAAGTCGTTCATGCTGCCGATCGCCGTGCTGCCGGCGGCCGGTCTGCTGTTGGGGATCGGCGGCGCGCTGTCCAATCCCAATACCGTTGAGGCTTATCCCTTCCTCGACGTCGGCTGGCTGCAAAGCGTATTTACGGTGATGGCCAGCGCCGGCGCCATCGTGTTCGCCAACCTGGCGGTCCTGTTCGCGGTCGGCGTGGCGGTGGGGCTGGCCAAAAGCGACAAGGGCACGGCGGGGCTGGCCTCGCTGATCGCCTATCTGGTGATGAACGCCACCATCAATGCGCTGTTGAAAATCAACGGCACGCTGGCCACGCAGAACGCCGGCGCGCTGGGGCAGGGAACGCTTCTCGGGATCCAGACGCTGGAGACCGGGGTGTTCGGCGGGGTGGTCATCGGTTTGGTGACCTGGTATCTGCACGGCCGTTACAACAAGATAGCGCTGCCGCCGTTCCTGGGCTTTTTCGGCGGCTCGCGCTTTGTACCGATCGTCAGCTCGCTGGCGGCGATGGCGGTCGGCGCCCTGATGACGGTGGTGTGGCCGCCTTTCCAACGGTTTATCTTCGGCATGGGCGGGATGGTGGACGCCAGCGGCTATCTCGGCACCTTTATCTACGGCTTCGTATTGCGCATGCTCGGGCCGTTCGGCCTGCATCACATCTTCTATCTGCCGTTCTGGACCACCGCGCTCGGCGGCAGCGAAGTGATCAACGGACAGCTGGTGGAAGGCACACAGCGCATTTTCTTCGCCCAGTTGGCCGACCCGAATACGCAGCAGTTCTACATCGGCACGGCACGTTTCATGTCCGGCCGCTTTATCACCATGATGTTCGGCCTGGTCGGCGCCTGCCTGGCGATGTACCAAAGCGCGCGTCCGGAGAACCGCAAGCGCGTCGGCGGGCTGCTGCTGTCGGCGGCGCTGACCTCGTTCCTGACCGGCATCACCGAACCTATCGAATTCTCGTTCCTGTTTATCGCGCCGGCGCTGTACGTGGTGCACGCGCTGTTCGACGGCCTGGCGTTCACGATCGCGCACATCCTGCATATCACCATCGGCCAGACGTTCTCCGGCGGTTTTATCGATTTCATGCTGTTCGGCGTGCTGCAGGGCGAAGCGAAAACCCACTGGATGTACGTGCCGCTGGTCGGGGTGCCCTGGTTCTTCCTGTACTACTTCACGTTCCGTTTCCTGATCTTGCGCTTCAATTTCAAAACGCCGGGGCGCGAGGCGGAAACCGTGCCGGAAGCGGTGATGACCGGCTCCGAACGCTCGCAGCAGGTGCTGGCGGCGCTGGGCGGCAAAGAGAATATCGTCGAACTGGATTGTTGCGCCACGCGGCTGCGCGTGACGGTAAAACAGAGCCGGTTGCTGGACGAAAGCGGGTTGAAAGCCAGCGGCGCGCGGGCGGTGATCGTTCGCGGCAACGGCGTTCAGGTGATCTACGGCCCGCACGTGACCATTATTAAAAACGAAGTCGAGGAGTTGTTGGATTTATGACGCTTTCCATTTTGCAGCAGATTAAGGGCCGGCTGGTGGTGTCTTGCCAGGCGCTGGACGACGAGCCGCTGCACAGCGATTTTATCATGGCGCGCATGGCGCTGGCGGCCGAGCAAGGCGGTGCGGCGGCGATCCGCGCCAACGGCGTCGAAGACGTTAAAGCCATCATGCGCACGGTGGCGCTGCCGGTGATTGGCATTATCAAGCGCGATTATGCCGGCAGCGATGTCTATATCACGCCGACCCTGCGTGAAATCGATGAGCTGATGGCTGCGGCGCCACAGATGATTGCGCTGGACGCGACCGGCCACCCTCGGCCAGGGGAGCTGCAGCTGGCGGCGTTGGTTGCCGCGATCCGCGCCAGGTATCCCCGGCTGCTGCTGATGGCGGACATCGCCACCGTGGAAGAGGCGCAAGAGGCTGCCCGGTTGGGGTTCGACTGCGTGGGCACCACGCTGCACGGCTATACCGCCGAAAGCCGGGGCACCCGACTGGCGGAGGACGATTTCGGCTTTCTGTGTGCGGTGCTGGCGGCGGTGCCGGTGCCGGTCATCGCCGAGGGCAATGTCGAAACGCCGGCGATGGCCGCACGCTGCCTGGCGTTGGGGGCGCATGCGGTCGTGGTGGGCGGCGCCATTACGCGCCCGCAGCAGATTACCCGCCGCTTTGTCGAGGCCATCGGCGGGCGGTGAAGGGCTCCCCGGCGCGCCGGGGAGGAGGGATCAGGCGTGCTGCCGGAGGAACTCCCGCCACAGCTCGACCACCCGCTGCAGATCCTGACGGCTGACGTCGAGGTGGGTCAGAATGCGCGTCAGCGGGCCGCTGCTGATCAGCACGCCGCGTTCGCGCATCCACGGGCCGAATTTGGCCGCCAGCGCCGGTGATTGGCGCAGGTACAGCACGTTGGTCTGTGCGCCGGGTTCGGCGATCTCTACGCCGATCTGCCGCAGCTGTTGCTCCAGCCAGACCGCGTTGTCATGGTCTTCGCGCAGCCGCGCGACGTTATGTTCCAAAGCGTAAAGACCGGCCGCCGCCAGGATGCCGGCCTGACGCAGCCCGCCGCCGGTCATCTTGCGCCAGCGCAGCGCGCGCTGAATGAAGGCCTCGCTGCCGCACAGCAGCGATCCGACCGGCGCGCCCAATCCTTTCGACAGGCAAATGGTGAAGGTGTCGCAGTATTGCACGATCTCTTTCAGCGGCAGGTTCAGCGCCACGGCGGCGTTGAAGATGCGCGCGCCGTCGATATGCAGCGCCAGCTGCCGCTCGCGGGTAAACTGCCACGCCTGCTGCAGGTAGGCCTGCGGCAGAACTCGGCCGCTGATGGTGTTTTCCAGGCTCAGCAGCCGGGTGCGGGCGAAGTGGATATCGTCGGGTTTGATGGCGGCGGCGAGCTTGTCCAGCGGCAGCGTGCCGTCCGCGTCGGCCTCGATCGGCTGCGGCTGGATGCTGCCCAGCACCGCCGCGCCGCCGGCCTCGTATTTATAGTTGTGCGCCTGTTGGCCGACCAGATACTCGTCGCCGCGCTGGCAGTGGCTCAGCAGCGCCACCAGGTTGGCCTGGGTACCGCTGGGCAAAAACAGCGCCGCTTCTTTGCCCGACAGGCGTACCGCCTCGGCCTCCAGCGCGTTGACCGTCGGGTCATCGCCGTAGACGTCGTCGCCGACCTCTGCCTGAGCCATCGCCTGGCGCATGGCGGCGCTGGGGCGGGTGACGGTGTCGCTGCGTAGATCGATAAGCATAGGGTTCCTGGAATGTAAGGGAGAGGAAAAGGGTACATGGCATCATATACCCTTTTTCACCGGGGGCATCTTGCTTAGCGCAGCCAGTTGGTTTTCGCCAGCTCGACCACTTCGTCGCCGCGGCCGTTGATGATGGCGCGCAGCATGTACAGGCTGAAGCCTTTCGCCTGTTCGAACTTGATCTGCGGCGGCATCGCCAGCTCTTGCTTGGCGGTGACCACGTCCAGCAGCGCCGGGCCGGGGTGCGCCAACATCTCCTGCAGCGCGCCGTCCAGCTCCGAGGCTTTTTCCACGCGGATGCCCTTGATGCCGGCGGCGTTGGCGATCGCCGCGAAGTCCGGGTTATGCAGGTCGGTGCCGTCGGTCAGATAGCCACCGGCCTTCATCTCCATCGCCACGAACCCCAACACGCTGTTGTTGAACACCACGATTTTCACCGGCAGCTTGAGCTGCGCCAGCGACAGGAAATCCCCCATCAGCATGGTGAAGCCGCCGTCGCCGCACATGGCGATCACCTGTTTATCCGGTGCGGTGGCCTGGGCGCCGATCGCCTGCGGCATGGCGTTGGCCATCGAACCGTGGTTGAACGAACCGAGCAGGCGACGCTTGCCGTTCATTTTCACGTAGCGAGCGGCCCACACCGTCGGCGTGCCGACGTCGCAGGTGAAGATGGCGTCGTCGCTGGCGTACTGGCTGAGCTGCTGCGCCAGATACTGCGGGTGGATCGGCTGGTCGTCGTTGGCGGTCGCCAGCCCGTCGAGATCCTTGCGCGCGTTGCGGTAGTGCTCCAGCGCCTTGTCGAGGAACGCCCGGTCGCGCTTGGGCTCCAGCTGCGGCAGCAGGGCGGTGAGGGTGGTGTGGATATCGCCCACCAGCGCCATGTTGACCGGGCAGTGCGCGCCGATGCTGCCGGGGTTGATGTCGATCTGAATGATGTTGGCGTTGGTGGGGTAGAACGCGCGGTAGGGGAACTGGGTGCCGAGCAGCACCAGCGTGTCGGCGTTCATCATCGCGTGATAGCCGGAGGAGAAGCCGATCAGCCCGGTCATGCCGACGCTGTAGGGGTTATCCCATTCGATATGCTCTTTGCCGCGCAGCGCGTGCACCACCGGCGCCTGCAGCAGCTCGGCCAGCTTGACCACCTCATCGTGCGCGCCGGCGCAGCCGCTGCCGCACATCAGGGTGATGTTCTTCGCCTTGTTCAGCGTTTCCGCCAGCTTGTTCAGCTCGCTCATCGGCGGCTGCACCAGCGGCAGCGCCGGGGTATGCCAGGTCAGGGTCGCGTCTTCCGGCGCCATGCGCAGCGCCACGTCGCCCGGCAAGACCACCACCGAGACACCGCGGTTGAGGATCGCCTTGCGCATGGCGATTTCCAGCACGCGCGGCAGCTGTTCCGGGTTGGAAACCAGCTCGCAATAGTGACTGCATTCGCGGAACAGCTCCTGCGGATGCGTTTCCTGGAAGTAGCCGCTGCCGATTTCGCTGGAAGGAATGTGTGCAGCGATCGCCAGCACCGGCACATGGTTGCGGTGGCAGTCGAACAGCCCGTTGATCAGGTGCAGGTTGCCGGGGCCGCAGGAGCCGGCGCACACCGCCAGCTGGCCGGTGAGCTGGGCTTCGGCGCCGGCGGCGAAGGCGGCCGCCTCTTCATGGCGGGTGCCCAGCCATTCGATGGTGCCCATGCGGTGCAGGCTGTCGCTCAGGCCGTTGAGCGAATCGCCGGTCACGCCCCAAATGCGTTTTACGCCGGCTTGATCCAGCGTTTTGGCGATCAGTGTGGCTACGGTTTGCTTCATGGTTCCCCCAAACATGGTTTGAAAAACGATGTGTACTCGATCCGGTGAGTGGCAGCAGAACAACTGCAAGCATAGCTTACCGGCTGTGGACGAGATGCGGTCAGGAAGGGTAAAGAGCGTAGGGCGGAGGAAAGTGTAATCGGGCGGGGATGAGGGAGCTTGCCGATAAATGCCCCATCGCGGCGATGGGGCCTGGGGATCACGCCAATGTGACGTCGCCCTGCAGCCGGCAACTGCAGGCCAGCACATAGCCCTGAGCTACCTCTTCCGCGCTCAGCGTCATGGTGCTGGTGGTGGTGTAGTCGCCCTCGAGGATGCGGGTTTTGCACGAGCCGCACACCCCGGCGCGGCAGGCGGCGTTGACCGGCAGGGCATTGGCCTCCATCGCCGCCAGCAGCGTGCTGCCGACCGGCACGCGGAATTCGCGCAGAGGGCGGGCGGCGCGCAGCGTCAGCCCTTCGGTGGCATCGGCCTGCGTTGTCGGCGTGTGGAACTGCTCTTTATGGAAACGCTCAGCCGGCACGCCGAGCCGGCGGCACAGCTGCTCCACCTGTTCCATGTAGGGCGCAGGGCCGCAGGTCATCACCGTGCGTTCGGCGATATCCGGCGCCGCCTGCCGCAGCGTCTGTTCATCGATGCGGCCGCTGAGGTAGCCGGGTTGCAGATCCCGCTCGGCCATCAGCGTCAGGCGCAGCTGCGGATGGGCGGCGCACAGCGCGCGCCACTGATCGGCGAAAATCGTGTCGGCGGGGGTGCGCACGTTAACGATCGCGGCGATATCGCAGGCCGGACGGTTGGCGGTCAGCCAGCGGCACATAGAGACGATCGGCGTCACGCCGCAGCCGGCGGCCAGCATCAGATAGCGATCGGCCGGGTGACGCTCGCAGCTGAACTCGCCCTGCGCGTCGGACAGCCACAGCGTGTTGCCGGGTTTGACCTCTTGCGTCAGCCAGCGCGATCCGACGCCGTCCGGCAGGCAGCGCACGCTGATGCTGAGAAAGCGGCTCTGGCCGGGCGAGGAGGAGAGCGTATAGGCGCGCAGCGTCTCCTCGCTGTTGCGGATGCTGACCAGCGCGAATTGGCCGGCCTGGTAAGGATAGAAAACGTCGCAGATCAGGTTCAGCGTCCAGACGTCGGCGGTTTCACGCCGGATGGAATGCACCTGCATGCGGTTCGGGCAAAGCGGAGTGGGTTGAGTCATCGGGGCACCTCAAAAACTAAGGGGCCGGCGCAGGCGGCCCCATAACGTAACGGCATCAGGCGAGCAGCGCTGCGATATCCTGCTCGACGGTGGTGATCGGACGCAGGCCGAATTTCTCGTTGAGGATCGCCATCAGGTTGTCGGTCAGGAAGCCCGGCGCGGTCGGGCCGGTGACGATGTTTTTCACCCCCAGCGACAGCAGCGTCAGCAGAATGACGATCGCCTTCTGTTCAAACCACGACAGCACCAGGCTGAGCGGCAGCTCGTTGACGCTGCAGCCGAGCGTGTCCGCCAGCTTGACCGCCAGCATGATGGCGGAGTAGGCGTCGTTGCACTGGCCGACGTCCAGCAGGCGCGGCAACCCTTCCAGGGTGCCGAAGTCCAGCTTGTTGAAACGGTACTTGCCGCAGGCCAGCGTCATGATCAGGCAGTCTTGCGGCACGCTGCGGGCGAAGTCGGTGAAGTAGCTGCGCTCGTCGCGGCTGCCGTCGCAGCCGCCGACCAGGAAGACGTGGCGCAGTTTTTTCTGCGACACCAGATCGATCACCGTGTCGGCGGCGTTCAGCAGCGTCTGGCGGCCGAAGCCGACGGTGATCAGGTGTTCGATCTCGGTATAAGGGAAGCCGTTCATGCCCTGCGCCTGGCGGATCACGGCGCCGAAGTCGTCGCCTTCCAGATGGTTGACGCCCGGCCAGCCGACGATGCTGCGGGTCCAGATGCGATCGCCGTAGTTGCCGACGTTCGGATCGATGATGCAGTTGGAGGTCATCACGATCGGGCCGGGGAATTTGGCGAATTCCGTCTGCTGGTTCTGCCAGCCGCTGCCGTAGTTGCCCACCAGATGCTTGAATTTTTTCAGTTCCGGATAGCCGTGCGCCGGCAGCATTTCGCCGTGGGTGTAGACGTTGACGTTTTGTCCTTCGGTTTGTTCGAGCAGCATGCGCAGATCTTTCAGATCGTGGCCGGAGATCAGAATGGCTTTCCCGGCTACCGGGCGCACGTTGACCGCGCTGGGCCGCGGATCGCCGTAGGCCTGGGTTTCGCCGCGATCGAGGATCGCCATCACGTTGAAGTTCATCTTGCCGATGCCCATGGCGTTGTTCAGCAGGGTGTCGACGTCGCGCGGCCGGGTGCCGAGCCAGGCCATAAAGGCGTGGTAGTCGGCATAGAGCTGCTCGTCGAACTTGCCGAGCACGTGCGCGTGTTCCATATAGGCCGCCGCGCCTTTCAGGCCGTACAGGCACAGCATGCGCAACCCGTGGACGTTGTCGCCGACCTCGGCCTTGTCGCTGTTGAGGGCAAACTGCGCCGCCTGTTGCAGCAGCGCAGGCATATCGTCACCGGCCAGCTGCAGCGCCGCCATCGGGTGATCGACGCGTACGCCGGCGTCCAGCAGCCGGCAACGGGCGGCCAGCGAATCGCGCAGCAGCAGGGTTTCGCGCGCGTAGCCGATGATGCGCTGAGAGTCGAAGTTAACGTTGGTCAGGGTGGAGAAGAAGGCGCGCGGGGCGAAGCTGTCGATCTCGTGGTCGACGATGCCCAGCGAACGCGCCTGCAGCGCCCAGGCGGAGAGCCCCTGCAGCGCCGCCACCAGCAGATCCTGCAGATCGGAGGTTTCCGCCGTCTTGCCGCACATGCCCTGAGCATACGCGCAGCCGTTGCCTGCCGGGGTACGGATGGTTTGTTCACATTGCACACAGAACATAGTCGCTTCCTTTTATTTTTAAAGTTGCATTTGTAATGCTTGTTTAAAAGCATAGATCGGCGATCGGGGTTGCAAAAGGCTTTTGTGCGACTACTGCGGGCAAGTTTGATTTAGCGCAATTTTGCCGTGCGGATGGGAATTATTACGCTTTGGGGGCCGGAAGGCCCCCAGGGGAAAGGATCAGGAGAACAGGGCGATCAGCACCGGCGCCAGCAGGCTCAGCAGGAAGCCGTGCACGATGGCGGGGGGCACCATGTCCAGCCCGCCGCTGCGCTGCAGCACCGGCAGGGTGAAGTCCATCGAGGTGGCGCCGCACAGGCCGAGAGCGGTGGAGCGGCTGCGGCGCACCAGCGTCGGGATCAGCATGATCGCCACCAGCTCGCGCGCCAGATCGTTGAAGAACGCGGCGCTGCCCATCACCGGGCCGTAGGCGTCGGTGATCAGAATGCCCGACAGCGAATACCAGCCGAAGCCGGAGGCCATCGCCAGCCCGGCCTTGACCGGCAGCCCCAACAGCTGCGCCGCCAGCGCGCCGCCGGCCAGCGACGCGACGGTCACCACCAACGCCACCAGCGTGCCGCGGCGGTTGAGTACGATCTGGCGCAGCGTCATGCCGCTGTTGCGCAGCTGAATGCCGACCAGCAACAGCAGGAAGATCAACGCATATTCGCTGCCTTTATGGGCGAACTGCAGCCATTGCCACTGCGTCAGGCCGAGCAGGAAGCCGCCGAGTACCACGCCGCACAGCTTGAGCGACTCCAGCGCCATGTGCACGCGCGAAGGCAGCTTTTCCTGTTTATGGCTGCTGCGCCACGGCATGCGCCGCTCCAGCAGCGCCAGCAACAGCAGATTGGCGCAGAGAATGCAGAAGAAGAACACCGCGCTGTATTGGAAGATCAGCACCAGGTTGCTGCTGAGATCTTCCATGAACGCCAGGCTGATACCCATGAAAAACAGGATCACGTACACCATCCAGCTCAGCAGCCGGTTTATCAGCACCAGCAGCGGGCGATGGCGTAAGGGAATGAGGTAACCGGCAATCAGCGGTAACAGAATAATCAACAGTCCTGAGTACATGGTGCAGCTTGTGTCCTTGAGTTTTGAAGCGCGCCGAACGGCGGCGAGGAGCACACGCTAACCAAAAGCCCGGCCGGAGTAAAGCGGCAGATTTGACGTTGGTCGCTTGACCTGCAAGGGGTTTTTTGACCATGCTCTGTGAAGGTCACCTCATTGAAGAGGCGACGGCGCGCACGGGAGGCGGCGGATGTTCTTGGAGCGTATCGAAATTGTAGGTTTTCGCGGCATTAATCGGCTGTCCCTGATGCTGGATGACAACACGCTGTTGCTCGGCGAAAACGCCTGGGGTAAATCCAGCCTGCTGGATGCGCTGACGCTGCTGTTGGCGCCGGAGCAGAAACTGTATCGGTTTGAAGCGCACGACTTTCATTTCCCCCCCGGTGAAGAGTCGGCCAAAGAGCGCCACCTGCAGGTGGTGTTCACCTTCTGTGAAAAAGACATCGGCCATGCGCACCTGCCGCGCTATCGCCACCTGACGCCGCTGTGGGTCAAGGGCGAAGACGGCCTGAGCCGCATTCATTACCGCTGCGAGGGCGAACTGGCCGATGACGGCACGGTGTGTACCTGGCGCGGTTTTCTCGACGCCGACGGCAACGCCTTTCAACTGCACCATATCGAACAGCTGGCCCACGCCATCATCCGCATTCACCCGGTATTGCGCCTGCGCGACGCGCGCTTTATTCGTCGCCTGCGCCCCAGCAGCCTCGGCGATGAACGCAAACCCGATACCCAGGCGCTGGCGCAGCAGTTGGATCAGCTGACGCGCGAGCTGGTGCGCAATCCGCAGAAGCTGACCAACGGTGAGCTGCGTCAGGGCCTGGCGGCCATGCAGCAGCTGTTGGAGCACTACTTCGCCGAGCAGAGTTCGCAGGTGGCGCGGCCGCGCCGTCGCGGCGGCGAACCGGAGCAGGATGCCTGGCGTGCGCTGGACGGCATCAACCGCATGGTGGCCGAACCGAACAGCCGCAGCATGCGCCTGATCCTGCTCGGGATGTTTTCCACCCTGCTGCAGGCCAAGGGCGACGTCAAGCTGGATCCCCACGCCCGGCCGCTGCTGCTGGTGGAAGACCCGGAAACTCGTCTGCATCCGATCATGCTGTCGGTGGCCTGGGGGCTGCTCAATCAGCTGCCGCTGCAGCGCATTACCACCACCAACTCCAGCGAACTGGTGTCGCTGGTGCCGGTGGAGCACGTCTGCCGGCTGGTGCGCGAGTCGGGGCGGGTCGCGACCTACCGTCTCGGGCCGCGCGGGCTGAGCGCCGAAGACGGGCGGCGCATCGCGTTTCACATCCGTTTCAACCGGCCGTCGTCGTTGTTCGCCCGCTGCTGGCTGCTGGTGGAAGGCGAGACCGAAGTGTGGCTGCTGAACGAACTGGCGCGCCAGTGCGGCTACCATTTCGAGGCGGAAGGGGTGAGGGTCATCGAATTCGCCCAGGGCGGCCTGAAGCCGCTGCTGCGCTTTGCCCGCCGCATGGGCATCGAGTGGCATGCGCTGGTGGACGGCGACGAGGCGGGCAAAAAGTACGCCAATACCGTGCGCAGCCTGCTGGACAATCATGAAGACAACGAGCGCGATCGGCTGACCGCGCTGCCGGCGCCGGACATGGAGCACTTCATGTTCCGCGAAGGGTTTGGCCCGGTCTATCACCGGATGGCGTCGGTGCCGCTCAACGCGCAGATGCCGGTGCGCAAGGTGATCCTGAAAGCGGTCCACCACTCGTCGAAGCCGGATCTGGCGATCGAGGTCGCGATGCAGGCCGGCGAATGGGGCACGGACTCGGTGCCGCCGCTGCTGAAGAAAATGTTCTCACGGGTGATCTGGCTGGCGCGCGGCCGGGCGGACTGACGGCCCGCCGGGCGTTATCGGGCGCAGAAATGCGCCGCCAATCCTTGTTCCAGCTCGTCCAGCAGCTGATAGCGGCGGCGATACTCGGCGCGCTTCTTGCTGGCAATCTCTTCGATCGGCTTGCGAGCGATGCGTTCGGGCAGCAGGAAATAGCCGCTGTCGAGCGGTTTGGCGCCCATCGACAGCCAGAACTGATCGTAATCGGCGTGCAGTTTGTCCTTCTTCTTACTCTGGTAACGCCAGTTTTGATAGATATGGGTGGCGTTGCCGACCGCCACGATCTGGCGGATGCCGAGGTGCCGCGCCAGCGTGCAGATGCCTTCCAGCACCAGCCGTTTGGGGAACAGGCCGTGACATTCTTTGGTGGTGTGCTGGATCTCGGCGTGCGGCACCTCATGGTTTGCGCCCTGCAGGCCGCCGATGAACAGCGTCGGCTGCTGCTGATAATGCATCAGCGCAAAGGTGATCTCCGCCAGCATCACGCCGTTGGCGTTGCGCAGCAGCAGCGTGGCTTCCCCTTCTTTATTCAGCTTGTCGATCGCTGCCAGTTCCAGCGCGATCGGCGCTTCGTTTTTGCCCATCGCTCTGGCCAGCACGAAAGACTGCGGGCCGAGGTGGCCGAGGCGCATCTTCAGCGGCATGCGCTGCGCGATGAGATCGTAATGATCGCGCAGGGCGAACAGGCATTCGATCTTGCTCATGTTGGCCGCCAGATACGGGCGATGCAGTTTGCACGGCAGGTTCGGCTGTGCGCTCAGGATCTCCTCCAGCAGCGGGTTGCTGGCCAGGGTGCTGAGCAGGCCGCTGGTAGTACGCCAGTTGAGCAGCGAACGGCCGAGAAACTTCAGGCGAAACGAGGTTTTTTTCCAGGCGTTGCTCGGGGCCTTTTCGCCATTGATCAGCGCCGTCATCAGTTGCCAGCCGTTAAGGGGCTGGGCGGAGGCGAGTGGGTAGCTGAGCTGTGACATGATGAAATCCTTGGCTGTATTGAATGGCGCTATTTCATCAAGGCTTCACTAAACGGGAGTTCAATGCTGAACTGTAACCAGGCGTGTCTCCACATTGTGTTGAGCTAAGGTTTAGTTATTCCCTACGGTGCATGCTAATTTAGCTCCGCCGCCGCAAAGGGCGGTTGATATTCACAAGCACAGGCAGGTCAATTTTGACAGGGTTTAAAGGACATAAACGCCGCTGGATACTCGCTCTGGCGGTCATTGCTGCGCTTGCCGCGGCGGCCGTTTGGCACTTTCGCCATCCGGCGCCAACCGATTTCAAAACGGTAAAGGCCACCCAGCGCGATCTGCAGCAGAACGTGTTGGCGACCGGCCAGCTGGACGCGGTGCGCAAGGTTGACGTCGGTGCGCAGGTCAGCGGGCAGCTGAAAAAGCTGTATGTCGAGATCGGCGACAAGGTGAAGAAAGGCCAGTTGCTGGGGGTTATCGATCCGCAACAGGCGCAGAACAGCATCCGCGAAGGCGAGGCGACGCTGCGCGAATTGCATGCGCAACTGCTGCAGGCGCAGGCCGAACAGCAGCTGGCGGCGGTCACGCTGCAGCGCAACCAAGCGTTGGCCAAGCTGCAGGCGGTGTCGCGCCAGGATCTGGATCAAGCGGCGACGCAGCTGGCGGTGAAGAAGGCGCAGGTGGGCACCATCAATGCGCAGATCGCGCGGAACCAGGCCAGCCTGGATACCGCCAAGATCAACCTGGCCTATACCCGCATCGAGGCGCCGATGGATGGCGACGTGGTGCAGATCACCACGCTGCAGGGCCAGACGGTGATCGCGGCGCAGCAGGCGCCGAACATTCTGACGCTGGCGGATCTTGGCACCATGCTGGTGAAGGCGCAGGTATCTGAGGCCGACGTCATTAACCTCAAGCCGGGTCAGAAGGCCTGGTTCACGGTGCTGGGCGATCCGACCCGGCGCTTCGACGGCGTGCTGAAAGACATTCAGCCGACGCCGGAAAAGGTCAACAACGCCATCTTCTATTACGCGCGTTTCGAAGTGCCCAACCCGGAAAGGTTGCTGCGCTTGCAAATGACGGCGCAGGTGCATATTCAGCTGGCCGGCGTCGAGCAGGCGCTGGTGATCCCGCTGGCGGCGCTGGGCGATCAGATCGCCGACAATCGCTACCACGTCTCGGTGCTGAAACAGGGCAAGGAAGAGAAGCGCGAGGTGGCTATCGGCCTGCGCAACAATATCGACGTGCAGATCCTCAGCGGCCTTGAGGTGGGCGATGAGGTGATCGTCAGCCGCGGCGGCGTGGAGGCCGGCTGATGGCGGCGCTGTTGCAGCTGAGCGGCATTCGCCGCAGCTACCGTTCCGGCGAGCAGACGGTGGAGGTGCTGAAGGGGATCAGCCTGAGCATTGAAGCCGGTGAAATGGTGGCGATCATGGGGGCCTCCGGCTCCGGCAAATCGACGCTGATGAACATTCTCGGTTGTCTGGACAAGCCGAGCGCCGGCGTGTATCGAGTGGCCGGGCAGGATGTGGCGACGCTGAGCGACGATGCGCTGGCGCAGCTGCGGCGCGAGCATTTCGGCTTTATCTTTCAGCGCTATCATCTGCTGCCGCACCTGAGCGCGGCGCATAACGTCGAAGTGCCGGCGGTGTACGCGGGGCTGGGCAAAGCGGCGCGGCGCGAACGGGCGGTGGCGCTGTTGCGGCGTCTGGGGCTGGGGGAGCGCGTCAACTACCGGCCGAGCCAGCTTTCCGGCGGCCAGCAGCAGCGCGTCAGTATCGCCCGTGCGCTGATGAACGGCGGGCAGGTGATCCTGGCGGATGAGCCGACCGGCGCGCTCGACAGCCACTCCGGCGAAGAGGTGATGGCGATCCTCAAACAGCTGTGCGCCCAGGGCCACACGGTGATCCTGGTGACCCACGATCCGGCGGTAGCGCGCCAGGCGGAGCGGATCATCGAGATTCGCGACGGCGAGATTATCGCCGATTCGCGTCCGGCACCGCAGGAGAATGCGCAGGCCAAACCGCTGGCGCTGGCCGCGGCGGCGGCTACCTGGCGGCAGGTGGGCGGCCGTTTCCGCGAGGCGCTGGTGATGGCCTGGCGTGCGATGGCGGCCAACAAGATGCGCACCGCGCTGACCATGCTCGGCATCATTATCGGTATCGCCTCGGTGGTGTCGATCCTGGTGATCGGCGACGCGGCCAAACAGATGGTGCTGGCGGACATCAAATCCATCGGCACCAACACCGTCGATATTTATCCTGGCAAGGACTTCGGCGATGACGATCCGACCTACCGGCAATCGTTGAAATACGGCGATCTCGATGCGCTGCGCGAACAGCCGTACATCAGCGCGCTGTCGCCGAGCATCAGCAGCAGCATGCGGCTGCGCTTGGGCAACGTCGACGCGGCGGCCAACGTCAACGGCGTCAGCGAGCAGTTCTTCCGCGTGTACGGCATGAGCTTTACCCAGGGCGTCGGCATCGATCCGCTGCAGGTGCAGTCGCAGGCGCAGACGGTGGTGATCGACGCCAATACCCAGCGGCGGCTGTTCCCGCACCAGAAGAACGTGGTGGGCGAGGTGATCCTGGTGGGCAACATGCCGGCGACGGTGGTCGGCGTGGCCAAGGAGAAGCAGTCGATGTTCGGCAGCAGCAAGACGCTGAACGTGTGGGTGCCTTACAGCACTATGGCCAACCGATTGATGGGCAACAATTATTTTGACTCGATCACCGTGCGCATCCGCGACGGCTACGACAGCAAGGAAGCGGAACAGCAGCTGTCGCGCCTGTTGACGCTGCGCCACGGCAAGAAGGACTTCTTCACCTATAACATGGACAGCCTGGTGCAAACCGCCGAGAAAACCACCCGCACGCTGCAGCTGTTCCTGACGCTGGTGGCGGTGATTTCGCTGGTGGTCGGCGGTATCGGCGTGATGAACATCATGCTGGTGTCGGTGACCGAACGCACGCGCGAGATCGGCATCCGCATGGCGGTGGGCGCCCGTTCCGGCGACGTGTTGCAGCAGTTCCTGATCGAGGCTGTGTTGGTCTGCCTGGTGGGGGGGGCGCTGGGGATTATGCTGTCGTTCGCCATCGGCCTGGCGGTGCAGCTGGTATTGCCGGGCTGGCAGATCAGCTTCCCGCCGGCGGCGTTGCTGAGCGCGTTCCTGTGTTCCACCGGCATCGGCGTGGTGTTCGGCTACCTGCCGGCGCGCAATGCCGCACGGCTGAATCCGATCGATGCGCTGGCGCGCGAGTAAGTAAAAGGCATAAAAAATGCCAGTCACACGGCGGCTGGCATTTTTATCGCAGTACGGTCAATGCAGCGCGACGCTGCCGGAAGCGTTTAGGACAGCGCCTCGCTTTCCACCGGCACAATAAGGCTGGCATGGTTCCCTTTTGGCCCTTGATGCACGTCGAAGCTGACCTGTTGGCCCGCCTTCAACGTTCTGTAACCATCCATCTTGATGGTGGAATAATGCGCGAAAATATCTTCGCCACCGCCGGCTGGGCAGATGAAGCCAAAACCTTTGGCGTTGTTAAACCATTTAACAGTACCCGTCTCCATGCTTTTACATCCCTCGCAACGCTATTTTAAGTGAGATGAATAACTGATTTCGCACCCGCCGTGGGCGGGTAGCAGCGTGGACAAAGGGTGGTTAAAAGACCACCAGCCACGAATTTACACTCTAGAGCAAATGATCGGGCCGTCAAGGGATCGGCTTTTGTCGGCGGGGAGCAGTTCACCAAAGTTTGAAGCAGGTAACGCTATTGCCACGATTCAGTCACAATTGGCCCGTTTTTTTGCGCACGTTACAGTGCGGCGGGACAAGGCCGAAGATGATAAAATAGTAACTATCCCCCACTTTGAATAACCGAAACCTGCCCCCATATAAGAGGGCAGAGCAGAGAAGATGAGCAGCGATGGGCAATAACAACGACTGGCTAAACTTTGAACACTTGGCCGAAGAAAAACAAATCGATGCGGTAAAACCGCCGTCTATGTATAAAGTTATACTTAACAACGACGATTACACACCGATGGAATTTGTGATTGACGTTCTGCAAAAGTTCTTTTCTTATGATATTGAACGCGCAACGCAACTGATGCTCACGGTCCACTATCAAGGCAAGGCGATCTGTGGTGTTTTTACCGCCGAGGTGGCGGAAACCAAAGTCGTCCATGTGAACCGGTACGCAAGGGAGAACGAGCATCCGTTGCTTTGTACGCTGGAAAAAGCCTGAATAAGGCAATCTATTGGGGAGGTGCTTATGCTCAATCAAGAACTGGAACTCAGTCTCAACATGGCGTTCGCCAGGGCGCGTGAGCACAGACACGAGTTTATGACCGTGGAGCACCTGTTGCTGGCGTTGCTGAGCAACCCTGCCGCGCGAGAAGCGCTTGAGGCATGTACGGTGGATCTGGCCGCGTTGCGCCAGGAGCTGGAAGCCTTCATCGAACAAACCACACCGACGCTGCCCGCCGGCGAAGACGAGCGCGACACTCAGCCGACGCTCAGCTTCCAGCGCGTGCTGCAGCGCGCGGTCTTCCATGTGCAATCTTCCGGCCGCAGCGAAGTGTCCGGCGCCAACGTGTTGGTGGCTATCTTCAGCGAGCAGGAGTCGCAGGCGGCCTATCTGCTGCGCAAACACGACGTCAGCCGTCTCGATGTGGTGAACTTCATTTCACATGGCACGCGTAAAGACGAGCCGGGCCAAGCACCGAATGCGGAAAACCCGGTGAACGAAGAGCAGTCCGGAGGGGAAGACCGTATGGAAAACTTCACCACCAACCTCAATCAGTTGGCCCGTGTGGGCGGCATCGATCCGTTGATCGGCCGCGATCGTGAGCTGGAGCGCGCGATTCAGGTGCTGTGCCGTCGTCGTAAAAACAACCCGCTGCTGGTCGGCGAATCCGGCGTCGGCAAGACCGCCATCGCCGAAGGCTTGGCCTGGCGTATCGTGCAGGGCGACGTGCCGGAAGTGATGGCGGACTGCACGCTGTATTCGCTGGATATCGGTTCACTGCTGGCCGGCACCAAATACCGCGGCGACTTCGAGAAGCGCTTCAAAGCGCTGCTCAAGCAGCTGGAACAGGATCAGAACAGCATCCTGTTCATCGATGAAATTCACACCATCATCGGCGCCGGCGCGGCTTCCGGTGGGCAGGTGGATGCCGCCAACCTGATCAAACCGCTGCTGTCGAGCGGCAAGATCCGGGTGATCGGCTCGACCACCTACCAGGAATTCAGCAACATCTTCGAAAAGGATCGCGCCCTGGCGCGCCGTTTCCAGAAGATCGACATCACCGAGCCGACGGCGGAAGAGACCGTTCAGATCATCAACGGCCTGAAGGCCAAGTATGAAGCGCACCACGACGTGCGTTACACCGCCAAGGCGATCCGCGCCGCGGTGGAGCTGTCGGTGAAATACATCAACGATCGTCATCTGCCGGACAAGGCGATCGACGTGATCGACGAGGCGGGCGCCCGCAGCCGGTTGATGCCGGCCAGCAAGCGCAAGAAAACCGTCAACGTGGCCGATATCGAATCCGTGGTGGCGCGCATCGCTCGCATCCCGGAGAAAACCGTGTCGGCCAGCGATCGCGACGTGCTGCGAAATCTGGGCGATCGTTTGAAGATGCTGGTGTTCGGCCAGGATCAGGCGATCGAAGCGTTGACCGAGGCTATCAAGATGAGCCGTGCTGGTCTGGGCCACGAGCGCAAGCCGGTCGGTTCCTTCCTGTTCGCCGGGCCGACCGGGGTCGGGAAAACCGAGGTCACCGTACAGTTGGCTAAGGCGATGGATATCGAGCTGCTGCGTTTCGACATGTCCGAGTATATGGAGCGGCATACCGTCAGCCGTCTGATCGGCGCGCCTCCGGGCTATGTCGGTTACGATCAGGGCGGGCTGCTGACCGATGCGGTGATTAAGCATCCGCATGCGGTGGTGCTGCTCGATGAGATCGAGAAGGCGCATCCGGACGTGTTCAACCTGCTGCTGCAGGTGATGGACAACGGGACGCTGACCGACAACAACGGCCGCAAGGCGGACTTCCGCAACGTGATCCTGGTGATGACCACCAACGCCGGGGTGCGGGAAACCGAACGCAAGTCGATCGGCCTGGTACAGCAGGACAACAGCACCGACGCGATGGAAGAGATCAAGAAGGTGTTTACGCCGGAGTTCCGCAACCGTCTGGACAACATCATCTGGTTCAACCATCTGTCTACCGAGGTGATCCAGCAGGTGGTCGACAAGTTTATCGTCGAACTGCAGGCGCAGCTGGATGCGAAGGGTGTCTCGCTGGAAGTGAGCGACGAAGCGCGCGACTGGCTGTCGGTGAAGGGCTACGACCGTGCGATGGGGGCTCGTCCGATGGCGCGCGTCATGCAGGAGAACCTGAAGAAACCGTTGGCCAACGAACTGCTGTTCGGCTCGCTGGTGGACGGCGGTTCCGTGAAGGTCGAGCTGGACAAAGACAAGAAACAGCTGACCTACCACTTCCTCAGCGCCGCCAAACGCAAGGCGGACGAGGGCGCGGTGCACTAAGGCCGCCTATAGGCAAAGAAAAAGCGATGCTTCGGCATCGCTTTTTTTATGGGTGAGATTCACCGTACAACAGAAACGAGTGAGCCCTCTCAGTTTACCTGCGCACCTGCAACCCGTTGTGTAACGTCGCTGCGGGGGTAAACGGAAAGGGCTCCCGAGGGATTACATCCTCGATGCCGCCAGCGTGTGGCGCGCGGTGAGCCGATTAACGGCTACGGAAGACAATGCGGCCTTTGCTCAGGTCGTACGGGGTCAGCTCTACAGTGACTTTGTCGCCCGTCAGGATGCGGATATAGTTTTTACGCATTTTACCGGAGATGTGTGCGGTTACCACGTGCCCGTTTTCCAATTCAACGCGGAACATGGTGTTCGGCAGCGTATCAAGAACGGTGCCCTGCATTTCAATATTGTCTTCTTTGGCCATCGAATCCTCTAGGTCTAACTACCTTAGTTTTTAACCGGCAAGATAATGCCGAAAAACCCCCATTATGTAAAGATGTGTCGGTGAACATTGCACCGTTTCCACCAATTAGTTTACTGGAGAGGGCGGTTCAGCCGGCTGTGGGGATATGACTTGCGGCTCCCAGCACGCCGGCGCCAAAGGCCGCCGTTGAAGGGTGCTGAGCTGCTGCAAAAATTGACGGCGCGGAATTTCACGCGCGCCAAGGCGGGCAGTGTGAGCGTTCAGCACCTGGCAGTCAATCAATTCCCCGCCATAAGCGGCAAAATGGCGGCAAAAGGCCATCGATGCGCATTTTGAGGCGTTGGTGACGCGGCTGAACATCGATTCGCCGCAGAACAACGCGCCCTGCGCCACGCCGTACATGCCGCCGACCAGTTGATCATCCTGCCACACCTCCACCGAGTGCGCATAGCCGAGGCGGTGCAGATGCTGATAGGCGCGCTGTACCTCCGGGCCGATCCAGGTGCCTTCATCCGGCCGGTGGGCGCAGGCGGCGATCACCGCGGCGAAGTCGTGATTGAGCGTGATGCGAAACGGATCGTGGCGCAAAAAGCGTTTCAGGCTGCGGTTGAGATGAAACTCTGTCGGGTACAGCACCGCACGCGGATCGGGCGACCACCACAGAATCGCTTCCCCTGGCGAGTACCAGGGGAAAATGCCGCGCTCGTAGGCCGCCAGCAGTCGCGGCGCCGTCAGGTCGCCGCCGATAGCCAGCAGGCCGTTAGGGTCGCGCAGGGCGCCCTCAGGCGAGGGAAACGCCAGCGACTGGGGGGAAAGTTTAACGATGCGCATACAGGCTCTCTGCGTCCTCTACGGGCCGATTACGGCGCCAGGTTGCTGATACGGTTGCGAAAGCGGGCATAGCGGCCCTGCCGGTGCATCAGGGTGACGTGATCGCCCTGTTCGACAATCCGGCCGTCATCCATCACACAAATGCGGTCGAGATGCTCCAGGCAGTACAGACGGTGCGTCACCAGGATCAGCGTTTTGCCCTGACAATGCCGGCGCAGCAGCGCCAGGATCTGCTGCTCGGTTTCGGCGTCCAGCCCTTCGGTCGGTTCGTCGAGCAGCAGCAGCGGGGCAGGGTGCAGCAGCGCGCGGGCGATGCCCAGACGGCGCTGTTCGCCGCCGGACAGCTGCCGGCCGCCTTCGCCCAGCCAGGCGTTCAACCCGCCGTCGCTGTCCAGCAATTTGCCCAGCCCCACCTGCTGCAGCACCTCGCTCAGGCGAGCGTCGTCGGCGTCCGGCGCGGCCAGCCGCAGGTTTTCCCGCAGCGTATCGCTGAAGATATGCACCCGCTGGCTGACGACCGTGGTCATCCGACGCAGCGTGGTTTCATCATAATCCTCCAGCGGTTCGCCGTTGAGCAGAATGTTGCCGCCGTCGGTGCGCCAGGCGCGGGTCAGCAGCTGCAGCAGGGTGGACTTGCCGCAGCCGGTGCGGCCGAGCAAGGCGATGTGTTCGCCGGCCGCGACCTCGAGCGTGACGTCGCGCAGCACCGGCTGCGGCTGGTCGGGGTAGGTGAAACTCAGCTGCTGCAGGCTAAGCTGAGCCCGATCGGCGGCGGCCGGGCCGGCGGCCGGGAAGGTGACCTCCGGCTGACGATTGATGATCTGTTTGACTCGCGTGGCGGAGGCGATCACCTGGCCGAGATGCTGGAAGGCACCGGCGACCGGCATCAGCGCTTCGAACGACGCCAGCGCGGCGAAGACAAACAGCGCGATCAGCGCGCCGGGCTGGGTATCGCCGCCGATGCCGGCGGCGGTCAGCCACAGCAGCAGCGTCACCGTCAGCCCGCTGGCGAGGATCATCAACGCCTGCGCCTTACCGCTCAGCGAGGCCTGCTGCCACTGGCGCCGTTGCCACCGCTGTTCGGTGGCGTTCAGCGTCTGGCGGAAGTCGTTGACGGCACCGAACACCACCAGCTCGGCCTGCCCCTGCAGCCAGGCGGTCAGGTCGGTACGGTATTGGCCGCGCAGGGCGGTAAGCTGGCCGCCGATCGGCTTGCCGGCGCGATAAAACACCGGCGGCACCAGCAGCAACAGCAGCAACAGAATGCCGCCCAGCGTCAGGGCGAGCGCAGGATCGAGCCAGCTCAGGCCGTAGGTGACCACCAGGATCACCACCGCCGCGCTGATCAGCGGCGAGATCACCCGCAGATAAAGATGATCCAGCGTGTCCACGTCCGCCACCAGGCGGTTGAGCAGGTCGGCCTGGCGGAAGCGGGCGATGCCGCCCGGCGTCAGCGGCAGGATCTTGCTGAAGGTGAACACCCGCAGATGCGACAGCACGCGGAAGGTGGCGTCGTGGCTGACGACTCGCTCGGCATAGCGCCCGGCGGTGCGGAAGATTGCCGCGCCGCGCACGCCGGCGGCCGGCAGCATGTAGTTGAAGGTCAACAGGCCCGCCAATCCGGCCAGCGACGAAGCGGCCAGGAACCAGCCTGATAACGCCAGCAGGCCGATGCTGGCCAGCAGAGTGACAATCGCCAAAAGGATGCCCAGGCTAATCAGCAGGCTATGGCGGCGATACAACGCCAAAAACGGCAGCAAAACGCGCATGATTAAAGCTCCCCGCGGCGATGGGCGATCAGAGTGGCAAACAGGCCCGGTTGGGCGCTGAGGGTGGCGTAATCGCCCTGTTGCACGATGCGCCCGTTATCCATCACCCAAATCTGATCGTAGTCTTCGGTATCTTCCAGCTGATGCGTTACCAGCAGGGTGGTTTGCTGATGCGAAGCGGCGTTCAACGCCTGCATCACCCGTTGTTCGCTGTGGGCGTCGAGGCTGGCGGCCGGTTCATCCAGCAGCAGCAGGCGGCGCGGGCCGATCAGCGCCCGGGCGACCGCCACGCGCTGCGCCTGGCCGACCGACAGGCGAGCGGCGTTGTCGCCCACTTCGGTGTCGAGCCCCTGCGGCAGGTAAGGGAGCAGTTCGCTGACGTAGGCGAGTTCCACCGCCTGCTGCAGCTGCGCTTCGTCGGCCTGCGGGCAGCCCAACAGAATATTGGCGCGCAGGGTTTGCGCCGGCAGGTGCGGGTTCTGGCCGACCCAGCTCAGCTGCTGGCGCCAGGTTTCGGCGGACAGTTCACGCAGCTCAATGCCGTTGACGGTCAACGACCCGCGATAGGGCAGGAAGCCGAGCAGCAGATTCAGCAGCGAGCTTTTACCGGCGCCGCTTAGCCCGACCAGCGCCACGCGCTGCTGCGGTTGCAGGGTGAAACTCAGCGGCCCGGCCAGCAGTACGCCGTTCGGCGACAGGATTTCCAACGCGTTCGCCTGCAGCGTCAGCGGTTGATCGGCGGGCAGTTGCCGCGTGCCGCTGCCCATCTGTTCGCCTTCGGCGCTGAGGAAGGTTTCCAGCGCTTCCGCCGCGCCGATCGCCTGCGCTTTGGCATGGTAGAAGGTGCCGAGATCGCGCAGCGGTTGGAAAAACTCCGGTGCCAGAATCAACACCAGAAAACCGGAAAACAGCGTCACGCCGAGGCCGTAGCTGCCGAAGTTGAGTTCGCCGAGGTAGGAAAAGCCGAAGTACACCGCCACCACGGCGATGGAGATCGAGGCGAAAAACTCCAGCACGCCGGAAGAGAGGAAGGCCAGGCGCAGCACTTCCATGGTGCGGCTGCGGAAGTCTTCGGAGGATTTGGCGATCTGCGCGGTTTCGGCCTGCGCGCGGTCGAACAGCCGCAGGGTGTCCAGGCCGCGCAGGCGGTCGAGGAAGTTGCCGCTCAATCGCGCCAGCGCCACGAAGTTGCGGCGGTTGGCGTCGGCGGCGCCCATGCCGACCAGCGCCATAAACAGCGGGATCAGCGGCGCGGTCGCCAGCAGAATGATCCCCGCGGCCCAATTGATCGGGAAGACGGCGATCAAAATCAGCAGCGGGATGAACACCGCCAGATACATCTGCGGCAGATAGCGCGAGTAATAGTCCTGCATATCCTCGATCTGCTCGACGATGATGCTGGCCCAGCTGCCCGCCGGTTTGCCCTGGATCCAGGCCGGGCCGAGCTGCTGCAGCTTATCCAGCACCTGTTGGCGCATGCGCTGGCGGATCACCTGCCCACACAGGAAACCGATCCGTTCCCGCAGCCAGCTTAACAGCGCCCGCAGCGCGAACGCAGCGGCCAGCCAGATAAACGAAGGGATCAGCTGTTCGCGCGGAGTATGCTCGATGATCAGGGCGTGCAGCAGGCTGGCCAGCAGCCACGCCTGCGCCACGATCAGCAGGCCGCTGAACAGCCCCAACAGCATGGAAAGGCGCAGCCAACGCTGCGCTAACGAACTCTGGGTTTTAAGCCAACGGGTTAACTGTTGCTGTCTGGTTTTTTTCATCAGATATGCGTCTGCGTCGCCGGCGCCCGTTTGTTACGGGCTGGGTTAACGTACTGTTAAATAATAGTGTTTGACGCAATCGGCGACAAACAAGCGAGGTTTCATGTTACCTCGTCACCCGGCAGACTGAAAATAATAAAGCGGCCAAATGTTGCTATAACAGACGTGATTGGGGGGGCGCAGGATAAAGGGACAAAAAAAGCGGCCCGAGAGCCGCTTTTTGCTGGTGGCGAGAAAGCCTTAGCAGACTTCTGCGCCGGCGATGCCGTCCAGGTAACGCTCTGCGTCCAGCGCCGCCATACAGCCGGTGCCGGCGGAGGTGATCGCCTGGCGGTAGATGTGATCCATCACGTCGCCTGCGGCGAAGACGCCGGGGATGGTGGTTTGGGTCGCATTGCCGTGAATGCCGGACTGCACCTTGATGTAGCCGTTTTCCAGCTCCAGCTGGCCGCCGAAGATGCCGGTGTTCGGGCTGTGGCCGATGGCGATGAACACGCCGGCCAGTTCCAGTTCACGGGTTTCGTTTTCCGCTTTGGTACTGCGGATACGCACACCGGTGACGCCCATTTCATCGCCCAGCACCTCGTCCAGCGTATGGTCGGTGTGCAGCACGATGTTGCCGCTTTTTACTTTCTCCATCAGCCGGTCGATCAGAATCTTCTCTGAACGGAAGCTATCGCGGCGGTGGATCAGATGAACCTCGGCGGCGATGTTGGACAGATACAGCGCTTCTTCAACGGCGGTATTGCCGCCGCCGACCACCGCGACTTTCTGGTTGCGGTAGAAGTTGCCGTCGCAGGTCGCACAGGCGGAAACGCCTTTGCCCTTGAAGGCGTCTTCGGAAGGCAGGCCAAGGTAGCGGGCTGAGGCGCCGGTCGCGATGATCAGCGCGTCGCAGCTGTATTCACCGCTGTCGCCGAACAGGCGGAACGGACGCTGCTGCAGATCGACACTGTTGATGTGATCGAAGACGATTTCAGTCTGGAACTTCTCCGCGTGTTCGCGCATGCGCTCCATCAGCGCCGGACCGGTCAGGCCTTCGGCGTCGCCCGGCCAGTTTTCCACTTCGGTAGTGGTGGTCAGCTGGCCACCTTGTTCCAGACCGGTGATCAGCACCGGGTTCAGGTTGGCGCGCGCCGCGTAGACGGCGGCGGTGTAACCGGCCGGGCCGGAACCCAGAATCAGTAATTTGCTATGTTTAGCCGTGCCCATGAATAACCTCTTTATTCCACAATGGCGGATAATGAAGCCGATTGTAGGGAAAATGGCGCAGTAAAAAAAGCGCCGGGCGACGTTGTTAACGATTTGTATGATAGTTGTCGCCTATTAATGCACCCGCTGTCGGCAAAACGTACGGCGAACGCAGAAATTTAGCTTATCAAAGCCGCATTCGGTTACCGAAGCGCCAACCGTGCAAAAACGGCGCACTCTGCAACCTCAGCCGCTTCCCACCGGGGTTTATCTGCCAGCGATTCATAACCAAAAATGGGATGCAGACTTTTCATGACGGTACGTTGTTCTGATTTTGCTTCTTTTACTTTGACAATCCGCTGCGCATTTGCGAAAACATCATAGGAAGAAGAAATTATCCCCGTAACACCAGCAAATCGTACGTATTTGCGCCGCGAGGCGGCAATGCGCAGTGGATGTGCGGAGCAGGGCGCGCAAGCGTTTGCTGATTTTTTCTCGACCTAAACGTCGTTACCGGCGTCGCGCGGGGTTGGACAGACAGGCTGCGCGGCGTGGAATGATGATAGTGAAGAAGCATATGACAGGCATCGGGTCTTCGCTTGGAACGAACCCTTACACATTGACGTTGGCTAGGGTGTGGCAAGTGCACGGAAGAAAATAAGAGAGACAATAATAATGGCAGACAACAAGAAACGCCCGGGTAAAGATCTTGACCGTATCGACCGCAACATCCTGAATGAGCTGCAGAAGGATGGGCGTATTTCGAACGTCGAGCTTTCGAAGCGCGTGGGGTTATCCCCGACACCATGTTTAGAACGCGTGCGCCGTCTCGAGCGCCAGGGTTTCATCCATGGCTATACCGCATTGCTCAACCCGCATTATCTGGATGCGTCCCTGCTGGTTTTCGTGGAGATCACGCTGAACCGTGGCGCGCCGGATGTGTTTGAGCAATTCAACTCGGCAGTGCAGAAGCTTGAAGAGATTCAGGAGTGTCATCTGGTTTCCGGTGATTTCGACTACCTGTTGAAAACGCGCGTACCGGACATGTCGGCTTACCGCAAGCTGTTGGGCGAAACCTTGCTGCGTTTGCCGGGGGTCAATGACACCCGTACCTACGTAGTAATGGAAGAAGTGAAACAGAGTAACCGTCTGGTTATCAAAACACGGTAAGGTACAGGTGCAAAACCTGATTAAATTGGTTACACTCCTGTTTATTCATACAGTTTCGGCGCCGGGGAAGCTTCTCGGCGCTGTTGCTATGTCAGCTAACAGGAACCTGGAGAGCATTTCTTGAGCCAGGAATATACAGAAGATAAAGAAGTTACCCTGAAAAGACTCAGCAGTGGCCGGCGTTTGCTGGAAGCTGTGCTGATCGTGGTAGCGATTTTTGCCGTTTACCTCATGGCTGCGCTGGTCAGTTTCAACCCGTCTGACCCAAGCTGGTCGCAGACCGCGTGGCATGAGCCGATTCACAATCTGGGCGGCGGTGTTGGGGCCTGGTTGGCCGACACGCTGTTCTTCACCTTCGGGGTGCTCGCCTACGCGATACCGCCGATCATGCTGGTTCTGTGCTGGGCGGCCTATCGCCAACGCGGCAACAGAGACTATATCGACTATTTCGCGCTCTCCCTGCGCCTGATCGGCACCCTGGCGTTAGTGCTCACCTCCTGTGGGCTGGCGGCGCTGAACGTTGACGATCTCTATTACTTCGCTTCCGGCGGCGTGATCGGCAGCCTGCTGAGCAACGCCATGTTGCCGTGGTTCAACGGCATCGGCGCCACGCTGGCGCTGCTGTGCGTGTGGGCGGCGGGGCTGACGCTGTTTACCGGCTGGTCCTGGCTGGTGATCGCCGAGAAGATCGGTGGGGCGGTATTGGGCGTCGCGACGGTGATGACCAACCGCTCGCGCCGCGAAGAACGCTATTTCGAGGATGACGAGCGTTACGTTGACGACGAGCCTGAGCAGGCAGGGAAGGTCGCCGCAACCGCCGCCGGGGCCGCAGCCGCCGATGACGACGTGCTGTTCTCCGCGCCTTCGGTCACCGAAAGTGCCAAAGAGGCGGCGGAAGACGCCGCCGATCCGTTGCTCAGCGGCCTGCGAGCCGACGATGGCGAGGTTGAAGCCGACGCCGCGCCAATCGCGCCGGCGGCTTCGCCTGCACCGGCGGTGACGGCAGAGATCCACGAGCCGGTTGCTGCACCGATCGCCGCTCAGGCGCCGTCGGTCACGGTGGCGCCGGCCGCGCCGACCTCGGTCAATCAGCACCCGGTAAGCGCACCAGCGCAAGACGCCACGCCGCCGCTGTACTCCTTCGAAATTCCGGAAGAAACGCCTGCGCCTAAGGCGACGCGCCCTGTCGATCCTTATCAGGACGACGATGAGCCGCGCTTGGGCAATTGGCAAGAGCCGGCTGCGGCGCAGCCGCCGGCGCGTTCTCCCTTTGATTTTACCGCCGCGCAGCGCGACAGCGCCGACGTCAGCGGAGCGGGTGGTTTCAGCGCCACCGGCGCCAAGCCACAGCTGGATACGGCAGCCGCTGCTGCTGCAGGCGCCGCAGCGGCGACCTTCATGCCGGCCTTCACGGCCACCAGCGACGGCAACCCGCAGGTTAAGCAGGGCATTGGCCCTGAGCTGCCGCGGCCGAATCCGGTGCGAATCCCGACTCGTCGCGAACTGGCTTCTTACGGCATCAAGCTGCCTTCGCAGCGTGCCGCCGAGCAGGAACAGCGCCAGGCCGAGGCGGAGCCTCAGCAGCCGACGGCGGTGAGCCCGCAGGAAGAAGAGGCGCTGCAGGAAGCTGCGCTGCGTCAGGCGTTTGCCGAGCAGCAAAGCCAACGCTACGGCGAAAGCTACGCGCCGGAGCAAGATGACGAGAGCGCCCTGCAGGAAGCCGAGCTGAGCAAGGCGTTTGCCGAACAGCAGAGCCAACGTTACGGCGAAGGCTATCAACAGAACGACGAAGAGGCGCTGCAAGAGGCCGCGCTGCGCCAGGCGTTCGCCGAGCAGCAGCAGGCGCGCTACGGCCAGCAAGAGCCGGCCCCGCAGGCGCCGGCTGCCAGCCCGGTCGATACCCGCAATGCTTTCAGCTTCTCGCCGATGGCGGATCTGGTGGACGATGGCCCGAGCGAGCCAATGTTCACGCTGTCGCCTCAGCTTGAAGAGCGCATTGAACAGCAAAGCGAGCAAGAGGACGACGTGCCGTTCGGCCAGTTTGAGCCTGCGGCGCCGGCTGCCCAACCTCAGCAACCGCACTCGCAGCCTCAACAGTACCAACAGCCGCAGCAACAGCAGTATCAACAGCCGTCGCCACAGCAATATCAGCAGCCGCAGCAACCGGTGCAGCAGTCTCAGCAACCCCAGGCCGAACAACATCCGGCGATGGATAGCCTGATTCACCCGTTCCTGATGCGTAACGATCAGCCGCTGCAGAAGCCGACCACGCCGCTGCCGACGCTGGATCTGCTGACCGAAGCGCCGAGAGAGGTGGAACCGGTCGATTCCTTCGCGCTGGAACAGAAGGCGCGCCTGGTGGAGGCCAGCCTGGCCGATTACCGCGTGAAAGCCGACGTGGTGGACATCCTGCCGGGGCCGGTTATCACCCGCTTCGAGCTGGATTTGGCGCCGGGCGTTAAAGCGGCGCGCATTTCCAACCTGTCGCGCGATCTGGCGCGCTCACTGTCGACTTCGGCGGTGCGCGTAGTGGAAGTGATCCCCGGTAAGCCTTACGTCGGTCTGGAACTGCCGAACGCCAAGCGTCAAACGGTGTATCTGCGCGAAGTGCTGGATTGCCCGGCCTTCCGTGACAACCCGTCGCCGCTGTCCATCGTATTGGGTAAAGACATCTCCGGGGAACCGGTGGTGGCCGATCTGGGTAAAATGCCGCACTTGCTGGTCGCCGGTACCACCGGTTCCGGTAAGTCGGTCGGGGTCAACGCCATGATCCTGAGCATCCTGTATAAAGCCACGCCGAAAGAAGTGCGCTTTATCATGATCGACCCGAAAATGCTGGAGCTGTCGGTTTACGAAGGCATTCCGCACCTGTTGACCGATGTGGTCACCGACATGAAAGACGCTGCCAATGCGCTGCGTTGGTGCGTGGGTGAAATGGAACGCCGCTACAAGCTGATGTCGGCCCTGGGCGTGCGTAACCTGGCCGGCTACAACGAGCGCGTCGATCAGGCCGAAGCGATGGGGCGCCCGATCCCGGATCCGTTCTGGAAACCGACCGACAGCATGGACATCACGCCGCCGGTGCTGGAGAAAGAGCCGTATATCGTGGTGATGGTCGACGAATTCGCCGATCTGATCATGACGGTCGGCAAGAAGGTCGAAGAGTTGATCGCTCGCCTGGCGCAGAAAGCGCGTGCGGCGGGTATCCACCTGGTGCTGGCGACCCAGCGTCCGTCGGTGGATGTGATCACGGGTCTTATCAAGGCCAACATCCCGACGCGTATCGCCTTTACCGTGTCGAGCAAGATCGACTCCCGCACCATCCTCGATCAGGGGGGCGCCGAGTCCTTGCTGGGCATGGGTGACATGCTCTATCTGGCGCCGAACTCCTCGATTCCGGTGCGTGTACATGGCGCATTCGTGCGCGATCAGGAAGTGCACGCGGTGGTCAAGGATTGGAAAGCGCGCGAGCGGCCCCAATATAAAGAGGGCATTCTCAGCGGCGGCGAAGACGGTGAGGGCGGTGCCGGCGGCGGTATGGACGGTGACGAAGAGCTGGATCCGTTGTTTGACCAGGCGGTGGATTTCGTGGTGGATAAACGCCGCGCCTCTATCTCCGGCGTACAGCGCCAGTTCCGCATCGGTTATAACCGCGCGGCGCGCATCATCGAACAGATGGAAGCGCAGGGCATCGTCAGCGAGCAGGGGCACAACGGCAACCGCGAGGTGCTGGCGCCGCCGCGGCACGATTGATGGTCGTTTAGCCATTGCAATTCAATAAGAAAGGGCCGCTTAAGCGGCCCTTGTGCAAAGAAGCGTAAACCCGTTTCTTCTCGGAACATTGGCCTACCGGCCGATCGCCGGCTTCGGGTAAAGTAACCGGGTAAAGGGTTGATTTGACCCGCACGGCGTCGCCCTGCGGTTAACGCATTTCATAAGGTATCTGGAATAATGAAAAAACTGTTAGTTGCCTGCTGTCTGCTTTCGGGATTCGCTTCCACCTCCGTGTTGGCCGAGGCCGCACAGGATCTGCAAAGTCGCCTGGCGAAGGTGAACAGTTTCCACGCCAGCTTCTCACAAACCGTGACCAGCGCCGACGGCGCCGCGGTGCAGCAGGGTGAAGGCGAGCTGTGGGTGAAGCGGCCAAACCTGTTCAACTGGCACATGACGTCGCCCGATGAGAGCGTGCTGGTTTCCGATGGCCAGACCCTGTGGTTCTACAACCCGTTCGTCGAGCAGGTGACGGCGACCTGGCTGAAAAACGCCACCGGCAATACGCCGTTTATGTTGATCACCCGCAATAATGCCAGCGACTGGAAACAGTACAACGTGAAGCAAAAGGGCGATGATTTCGAGCTGACGCCGAAGTCCGCCAGCGGCAACCTGAAGCAGTTCGCCATCAGCGTGACCAACAGCGGTACCATCCGCAGCTTTGCCGCGGTGGAGCAGGATGGTCAGCGCAGTTCCTACACGCTGAAAAGCCAGCAGAACGTCGCCGCCGATCCGGCCAAATTCAAATTTACCCCGCCGAAGGGGGTGACGCTGGACGACCAGCGCCAGTGAGGTGCCAGTGAGTAATAATCTGTCGCTCGATTTTTCCCAGAACGAATTCCAGCCGTTGGCCGCGCGTATGCGGCCGACCACGCTGGCACAGTATATCGGCCAGCAGCACCTGCTGGCCGCCGGCAAGCCGCTGCCGCGCGCCATCGAGGCCGGGCAGCTGCACTCGATGATTTTATGGGGGCCGCCGGGCACCGGGAAGACGACGCTGGCAGAGCTGATCGGCCGTTACGGCCAGGCAGATGTCGAACGGATCTCCGCCGTGACTTCCGGTATCAAGGAGATCCGCGAGGCGATCGAGCGGGCGCGGCAAAACCGCGACGCCGGCCGCCGCACCATCCTGTTCGTCGACGAAGTGCACCGCTTCAATAAGAGCCAGCAGGACGCTTTCCTGCCGCACATTGAAGACGGCACCATCACCTTTATCGGCGCTACCACCGAAAACCCGTCGTTCGAACTGAACTCGGCGCTGCTGTCCCGCGCCCGCGTCTATCTGTTGAAGGCGCTGACCGCCGAAGATATCGGCCAGGTGCTGGATCAGGCGATGGGCGACAAGGCGCGCGGCTTTGGCGGCCAGAATATTGAGCTGCCGGCGGAAACGCGCCGCTTGCTGTCGGAACTGGTGGGCGGCGATGCGCGCCGGGCGCTGAATAGCCTGGAAATGATGGCGGACATGGCGGAGTTAGACGCCAAAGGCGTGCGGGTGCTGACGCCGGAACTGCTGAAAGAGGTGTCGGGCGAACGCAGTGCGCGCTTCGACAACAAGGGCGACCGTTATTACGACCTGATTTCCGCGCTGCATAAATCGGTGCGCGGCTCGGCGCCGGACGCCGCGCTGTACTGGTATGCGCGCATCATTACCGCCGGCGGCGATCCGCTCTACGTGGCGCGCCGTCTGTTGGCGATCGCCTCCGAAGACGTGGGCAACGCCGATCCGCGCGGCATGCAGGTGGCGATCGCCGCCTGGGATTGCTTCACTCGCGTGGGGCCGGCGGAGGGTGAGCGCGCCATCGCGCAGGCGATCGTCTATCTGGCCTGCGCGCCGAAGAGCAACGCGGTCTACACCGCGTTCAAGGCCGCCATGCGCGACGCCAAGGAGCAGGACGATTATGACGTGCCGGAGCACCTGCGCAACGCGCCGACCAAGCTGATGAAGGAGATGGGGCTGGGGGCGGAGTACCGTTACGCCCACGACGAACCCAACGCCTACGCCGCCGGCGAGAACTATTTCCCGCCCGAAATGGCCCATACGCGCTACTATCAACCGACCTCGCGCGGGCTGGAAGGGAAAATCGGCGAAAAGTTGGCATGGCTGGCTGACCAGGATCAAAATAGCCCGACAAAACGCTACCGCTAGCGTGGCCGTTGCGGTAAGGTTAGCGGGTATCACTCTTCTTTTATGCGGCTATAAATCAGCCGCATAGAACAACAACACTTCTTTCAATAACAACAAGCACAGGATTAGCATGCTCGATCCCAATCTGCTGCGTAATGAGCTAGACGCAGTCGCCGTCAAACTGGCTCGCCGAGGCTTTAAACTCGATCTGGATCTGCTGCGTTCGCAGGAAGAACGCCGCAAAGTTCTGCAGGTAGAAACTGAAACGCTGCAAGCGGAACGCAACTCCCGATCGAAATCCATCGGCGCGGCCAAAGCGCGTGGGGAAGACATCGAGCCGCTGCGTCGCGAAGTGAACGAGCTGGGTGACAAGCTGGATGCCGCCAAGGCGGCGCTGGATGCGCTGCAGAGCGAGATCCGCGATTACGCCCTGACGCTGCCTAACCTGCCGGACGACGCCGTGCCGGATGGTAAAGACGACAGCGAAAACCTGGAAGTGACCCGCTGGGGCGAACCGCGCCAGTACGACTTCGCGGTGCGCGATCACGTCGATCTGGGCGAAATGGCCGGCGGGCTGGATTTTGCCGCCGCGGTTAAGCTGACCGGTTCGCGCTTCGTGGTGATGAAAGGGCAAATCGCCCGCATGCACCGTGCGCTGTCTCAGTTCATGCTGGATCTGCACACCGAGCAGCACGGCTACCTGGAGGCCTACGTGCCTTACCTGGTCAACCACGCCACGCTGTACGGCACCGGCCAGCTGCCGAAGTTCGGCGAAGATCTGTTCCATACCCGTCCGCTGGAAGAAGAAGCCGACAGCAGCAACTATGCGCTGATCCCAACGGCGGAAGTGCCGCTGACCAACCTGGTGCGCGACGAGATCGTGGAAGAGGAATCTCTGCCGCTGAAAATGACCGCACACACGCCATGCTTCCGTGCGGAAGCCGGTTCTTACGGCCGTGACACCCGCGGTTTGATCCGCATGCACCAGTTCGACAAGGTTGAAATGGTGCAGATCGTTCGTCCGGAAGATTCGATGGATGCCCTGGAAGAGCTGACCGGCCACGCGGAAAAAGTGCTGCAGCTGCTGAACCTGCCTTACCGCAAGGTGCTGCTGTGCACCGGCGACATGGGCTTCGGCGCCTGCAAGACTTACGATCTGGAAGTGTGGCTGCCGGCGCAGGATACCTACCGCGAGATCTCGTCCTGCTCCAACATGTGGGACTTCCAGGCACGCCGCATGCAGGCGCGCTGCCGCAGCAAAGCCGACAAGAAACCGCGTCTGGTCCACACCCTGAACGGCTCGGGCCTGGCGGTTGGCCGTACGCTGGTGGCGGTGCTGGAAAACTACCAGCAGGCCGACGGCCGCATTCAGGTACCTGAAGTGCTGCGTCCATATATGGGCGGCCTGGAATACATCGGTTAAACGACAAACCACGAAAAAGCGCCTGCGGGCGCTTTTTTTATGTCGAGAATTCAGCCCGTAGTCAGCGTATAAGCCTGTTGAATGTAGTCCGCCAGATGCTTGCTTTTCACCTCGTCGGGCGAGTGGAGCTTGATGTGCCGCCGATACTGGCCGCTGCCTTCAAGTTGCTGATAGCGATCTTCCAGTCGGTGCCCTTGGCCGAATTCCACCGTGACGTGATTGCGGTAGGCGAAAACGCCGCAGAAAAATTGGCTATGCGAGAACATGATGCCGCCGTATTTGACCGATTCGGTGACGCCGTTGCCGCTCTCCGCAGCGATCCGCCGCACCTGCTGCACAATGGCCAGCAGGTCACCTTGCGTGCTGCCGATGTCCGCCAGCAGGGCCTCTACCACCGCATTATTTGCCTGACTCATCTTGTTTCTCCGTCGTCAAATTCGCACTGCGCTGAGCATAGCGCTTTTTCAGCCGGTTAGCCGGAAACAAATCGTGCGGTGAAATGATAAGAGGCGATTGACTTTTTTATCGCCAGTGGCATGATGCGCGCACTCTCATTGCGCGTTCGGTCACAATCTCACTATGTCCGCATACTCTCGCCCAGTGCTCTTATTGCTCTGCGGCCTCTTGCTGCTCACGGTATCCATTGCCGTTTTGAATACGCTCGTGCCTCTTTGGTTAACCCATGCTCAGCTGTCGACCTGGCAGGTGGGAATGGTCAGCTCCTCTTATTTCAGCGGCAACCTGTTGGGCACGCTGGTGGCGGGCAAACTGATCCAGCGCGTCGGCTTTACCCGCAGCTATCATCTTTCTTGTCTGGTGTTCGCCGCCGCGACCGCCGGCATGGTGCTGTCGATCGATTTTTGGAGCTGGCTGGGCTGGCGTTTCTTCGCCGGCGTCGGCTGCGCCTGGATTTGGGTGATCGTGGAAAGCGCGCTGTTGCGCAGCGGCAATCTCAGCAACCGCGGCCAGCTGCTGGCGGCCTATATGATCGTTTATTACCTCGGTACGGTGACCGGCCAATTGCTGTTGAGTATGACCTCGACGGAATTGCTGCACGTGGTGCCGTGGGTGACCGCTATCGTGATCAGCGCGATGTTGCCGATGCTGTTTGCGCGGGTCAACCGCCATGAAGACGAGCCGCAGCAGGCGGCGGTGTGGACAATGCTGAGACGCCGCAGCGCGCGCCTCGGCATCAATGGCTGCATCATCTCCGGCATCGTGCTCGGTTCGCTGTACGGCCTGATGCCGCTGTACCTCTCCCATCAGGGCATGAGCGACGCCAACGTCGGTTACTGGATGGCGCTGCTGGTCAGCTCCGGCATCGTCGGCCAATGGCCGGTCGGGCGGCTGGCCGATCGTTACGGGCGTCTGCTGGTGCTGCGCATTCAGGTGTTCGTGGTGATCCTCGCCAGCGTAGCGATGCTCGGCAACTACGCCATGGCGCCTTCGCTGTTCATCCTCGGCTGCGCCGGCTTTACCCTGTACCCGGTGGCGATGTCCTGGGCCTGCGAGAAGGCGCTGCCGCACGAGTTGGTGGCGATGAACCAGGCGCTGCTGATGAGCTACACCATCGGCAGCCTGCTGGGCCCGTCGATGACGGCGCTGCTGATGCAAAACTACTCCGACCGCGTGCTATTCGTGATGATCGCCGCCGTGGCGCTGGTTTACCTGCTGATGCTGCTGAAGAAGCAGAAGCCGGACCATCATCACACCCCATTCGCCGCCGCCTGAGCATAAAAAAACCGGCCATGAGCCGGTTTTTCTTGTGGCGTGAGCCAATCAGTAGATCACTTTGTGGCCGTAGCTTTCCAGGATGCCTTTGACGCGATCCATGGTCTCGGCCTTCGGCGGGTGCACACCGTCCAGCTTGTACTCTTCCCCCATCGCCACCCATTTGTGCTTGCCCAACTCGTGATAGGGCAGCAGCTCGATTTTCTCGATGTTGCTCATGTCTTTGGTGAATTCGCCCAGCAGGTGCGCCGATTTATCGTCGTCTGACCAACCCGGCACCACCACGTAGCGGATCCAGGTACGTTGATTGCGTTTCGCCAGGTAGCGAGCGAATTCCAGCGTGCGGTGGTTGGAGACGCCGACCAGGTTCTGGTGGATCTCGTTATTCATCTGTTTCAGGTCCAGCATCACCAGATCGGTGGTGTCCAGCAGCTCGTCGATCACCGGATCGTAGCGGCGCACGAAGCCATTGGTGTCCAGGCAGGTATTGATGCCTTCGGCGTGGCAGGCACGGAACCAGTCGCGCACGAATTCAGCCTGCAGGATCGCCTCGCCGCCGGACGCGGTCACGCCGCCGCCGGAAGCGTTCATGAAATGGCGGTAGGCCACCGCGTCTTTCATCAGCTCTTCGACGGTCACTTCTTTGCCGCCGTGGGTATCCCAGGTGTCGCGGTTATGGCAATAGAGGCAGCGCATCAGGCAGCCCTGGAAAAAGACGATAAAGCGGATCCCGGGCCCGTCGACGGTGCCGCAGGATTCGAAGGAGTGGATGCGACCAGTTACTGACATTGCGGGGTTTTCTCCAATATTGACTGTCAAACGCAGTCTAAAAATAGGCGCGTGGCCGCCGGCCAGGTATCTGCGATGCAGTGGCGGGGTGAGCCCGCCACCGGGGGTAATGATGCCTGTCGGCCGGTCAGTTGCCGGATAACTGTTTTGCCGGCTATCCATTCAGTATAGATGTCCGGCAAAACAGACTCTACGGAGTCAGGGGAGAGCGGTGGGAGAAAAGGGCCGGCAGAACCGGCCCCGACGTTGGCACCGGGCGGTTTCCCGCCCGGTTGGCGTATTACATCGTTTGAGTGAAGGTACGAGTAATCACGTCCTGCTGTTGCTCTTTGGTCAGCGAGTTGAAGCGCACGGCGTAACCGGAAACGCGGATGGTCAGCTGAGGGTATTTCTCAGGGTTTTCCATCGCGTCCAGCAGCATTTCGCGGTTCATCACGTTGACGTTCAGGTGCTGGCCGCCTTCGATGGAGGCTTCATGGTGGAAGTAACCATCCATCAGGCCCGCCAGGTTGGCTTTACGCACGTCGTCGTCTTTACCCAGCGCGTTAGGCACGATGGAGAAGGTGTAGGAGATCCCGTCTTTCGCGTAGGCAAACGGCAGTTTGGCTACCGAGGTCAGGGAGGCTACTGCGCCTTTCTGGTCGCGGCCGTGCATCGGGTTGGCACCTGGGCCGAACGGTGCGCCTGCGCGGCGGCCATCCGGGGTGTTACCGGTTTTCTTACCGTACACCACGTTGGAGGTGATGGTCAGTACGGACTGAGTCGGTACCGCATTGCGGTAGGTGCGCAGTTTCTGAATTTTCTTCATGAAACGTTCCACCAGGTCGCAGGCGATGTCATCGACGCGGGCGTCGTTGTTACCGAACTGCGGATACTCGCCTTCCACTTTGAAGTCGATGGCCAGGCCGTCTTCGTCGCGAATGGTGGTGACTTTCGCGTACTTGATGGCAGACAGGGAGTCGGCCGCCACGGACAGACCGGCGATGCCGCAAGCCATGGTGCGATAAACGTCACGGTCATGCAGCGCCATCAGCGCAGCTTCGTAGCTGTACTTGTCGTGCATGTAGTGAATGATGTTCAGCGCGGTCACATACTGCTTGGCCAGCCAATCCATAAAGTGGTCCATGCGCGCCATGACTTTGTCATAGTCCAGCACTTCATCCATCATCGGCGCTTCTTTCGGGCCGACCTGCATTTTCAGTTTTTCGTCAACGCCGCCGTTGATGGCGTACAGCATGGTTTTCGCCAGGTTGGCGCGGGCGCCGAAGAACTGCATTTGTTTACCGACGATCATCGGGCTGACGCAGCAAGCGATGGCATAGTCATCGTTGTTGAAATCAGGGCGCATCAGGTCGTCGTTTTCGTACTGAACGGAAGAGGTGTCGATGGACACTTTCGCCGCGAATTTCTTGAAGTTCAGCGGCAGCTTCTCAGACCACAGGATGGTCATGTTCGGCTCCGGAGACGGCCCCATGGTGTACAGGGTGTTCAGGAAGCGGAAGCTGTTTTTGGTGACCAGGGTACGGCCGTCTACGCCCATACCGGCCAGGGATTCCGTTGCCCAGATTGGGTCGCCGGAGAACAGCTCATCGTACTCAGGGGTACGCAGGAAGCGCACCATACGCAGTTTCATCACCAGGTGGTCAATCAGTTCCTGCGCTTGTTCTTCGGTCAGTTTGCCCGCCTTGATGTCGCGCTCGATGAACACGTCGAGGAAGGTGGACACGCGGCCGAAGGACATGGCGGCGCCGTTCTGGGATTTCACCGCGGCCAGGTAGCCGAAGTAGGTCCACTGCACCGCTTCTTGCGCGCTGGTGGCCGGGCCGGAGATGTCGTAACCGTATTTGGCGGCCATCTCTTTGATCTGAGCCAGAGCGCGATGCTGTTCAGCGATCTCTTCGCGCAGCTGGATGGTCATTTCCAGATCTTCGCCGTTTTCCAGTTTTTCCTGCAGCGATTTGAACTGGTTCAGCTTGTCGGCCATCAGGAAGTCGATACCGTACAGCGCCACGCGGCGGTAGTCGCCGATGATGCGGCCGCGGCCGTAGGCGTCTGGCAGGCCGGTCAGAACGCCGGATTTACGGCAGTTCAGGATGTCTTTGGTGTAAACGTCGAATACGCCCTGGTTGTGGGTTTTACGGTATTCGGTGAACACTTTTTTCAGCTGCGGATCCAGCTCGCGGCCGTACACTTTGCACGAACCTTCGACCATTTTGATGCCGCCGAACGGGATCAGCGCGCGTTTCAGAGGGGCGTCGGTCTGCAGACCTACGATGGTTTCCAGCTCTTTGGCGATGTAACCCGCGTCGTGAGAAATGATGGTTGAAGCAACGTTGGTGTCGAAATCAACCGGCGCGTGAGTGCGGTTTTCCAGTTTGATCCCTTCCATAACCTTGTCCCACAAGGTGGTGGTGGCTTGAGTTGCGCCAGCCAGGAAGGATTCGTCACCCTCATAAGGCGTGTAGTTTTTCTGGATGAAGTCACGAACGTTGACTTCATTCTGCCAGTCACCCTTGCTGAAACCTTCCCAAGCGTTGGCTAATTTCTCGTTAAGTTCGGTCATTGTACACCTACCTTTGATTGTGGATTTCTAACTCTGCGCGCGGTAGCTCACAGCTTAGTGCTGTTCGCGGCCCCCGCGCAGATAAATTACCCAGTAAGTCAACCCAACCAGCAGACCGCCGCCGATGATGTTGCCGATGGTGACCGGAATCAGGTTGTCGATGATGAAGTTGCTTACTGTCAGATGAGCGAATTGCTCAGGTACCGCCCCTACGGCTTGCCAGAATTCCGGCGTGGCGAAGTGTTTGACCACGATGCCCATAGGGATCATAAACATGTTGGCGATGCTGTGCTCGAAGCCGCTGGCGACAAACATCCCGACCGGCAGCACCATGGCGAGCATCTTGTCGGTCAGGGTGCGGCCGGAGTAGCTCATCCAGACCGCCAGGCAGACCATCAGGTTAGCCAAAATGCCGAGGCACACGGCTTCGATAAAGGTGTGATGCAGCTTGTGGTCTGCGGTTTGCAGGACGTTCAGGCCCCACTGGCCGTTGGCGACCATATACTCGCCGGAGAACCAGATCAGTGCCACGAAGAACAGTGCGCCGACCAGGTTGCCGAGATAAACGTTCAGCCAGTTCGCGCCCAGCTGGCCCCAGCTGATACGGCCGCTGGCCTTGGCGATGACGATGAGCACGGTAGAGGTGAACAAGTCGGCGCCCGACACCACCACCAGCATTAACCCGAGAGAGAAGCAGATGCCGCCGACCAGTTTCGCCAGGCCGAAAGGCACGCCGGCGGTGCCGGTGGTCGCCGTGATGTAGAAGACGAAGGCGATGGAAATGAAGACACCGGCGGTGATCGCCAAATAAAACGTTTTCAGCGGATGTTTGGTGGCTTTATACACGCCGGCATCTTCAGCGATTTTCGCCGTGGCCGCAGGTAAAATCAGATCGAAGGGGCTGTCAGTTTTCAAACTAACTCTCGCTCTTAAGGGTTAAAACAACGCAATGAGATACTAGCAAAGCAGTATAGGGGAAAATTTGATTTGGATCATAAGGCGGGGAAGTAGAGCGGTAAAATGGCGTGTTTTTTGTGTGGTTTTTGTGGGTAATTTTTTGATTTTTAAGTAAAAAAATTTTTTTAATGTTTGCAATTTTTTTTGAATCTACCGGGTGGATGGCGTAGGGTAAAGTTAAATTTTTAGGCATTTTGTCGCCGTCTGTCGCTGAAAGTTTAATTATCGGTTAATTATTATTTCACCGTCCGGCAACAATTGACGGTTTATTTATTTTTATGGTCGTTTAACCGCCTATCTTCCGGCGAGAAAATAAAACCGAATGCGTTGAAATAAACCGCAAAAATGAAAACGCCGCAACGGAGTGCGGCGTTTGGCAAAAGGGATACTCCCAAAGTGGCAGTATCCCCTGATGATGCTTAGGCCTTGGTCCAGTGGCGGCGTTTGGCCGCCTGCAGCTTCTCGTAGGCCGCCAGCAGCGCCTGATGGGCCGGCAGCGCCTTCAGATCGGCATCGACGGCGAACAGCCCGTTGAAGCGCTCTTCACCGCTGATGGCGGCCGAGGCGGCGTCGACCGCTTCCTGACCGTACATTTTCACGAACGCGGTATAGTACTGCGCCGCTTCGCGCTCAGGCTCCTGCGCCAGCAGCAGCAGCGTTTGCAGGCAGCGGTAGTAGTTGCTGCGCGCCGGGCTCAGCACCGAGGCGTTGAAGTCCTGCGTCCATTCGGTCCAGATCAGCGCCTGATCCAGATCGCCGCCCGCCAGCGCCAGCATCGACTTCAGCTCGCCCACGCGCAGGGTATGCCAGGCGTTGTCTTTGCCGCTGGCAATGCCCAGCAGTTCGCGTACGCGGGTGAAATCGTCCAGCCCTTCGTCGTCCAACTGCTCGATCAGCGCCAGGTACTCTTCCGGCGCCCACTCGCTGCCCGGCAGCGCCAGCAGCGTATCGCGCAGGTGCGCGCCCATGCTGTTGTTGGCCAGCAGCAGGTCTTCCGCCGGATAAATGTCGGACATGCCCGGCACGATGATGCGGCAAGCGTAGACGCCCAGGTGCTCGTAGTCGGCGATGTACACTTCCGCGTCTTCTTTGTCGAAGATGCTCATCAGGGTGGCGAACTCTTCCTGCGTGCTGCCGCTGAAGTTCCAGTCAACGAACGGGTAATCGGCGTCCTGTTTGAACAGATCCCAGGAGATCAGGCCGCTGGAGTCGATGAAGTGCGTTTCCAGGTTGGTGTGTTCCGCCACTTCTTCGTCATCGAAGGTCGGTGCGGTGAACACGTCGAGATCTTTCAGGCTGCGGCCCTGCAGCAGTTCGGTCACCGTGCGCTCCAGCGCCACGCCGAAGTCCGGGTGCGCGCCGAACGAAGCGAAGCAGGTGCCGTTGGTCGGGTTAAACAGCACCACGCAGATCACCGGGTAGTTGCCGCCCAGCGAGGCGTCATAGGAGAGGATCGGGAAACCTTCCTCTTCCAGTTTGGCGATGGCTTCCACCACGCCTGGGTAACGGTTCAGCACGTCGTCCGGGATCGCCGGCAGGCTGATGGATTCGGCGATGATGCGGTTTTTCACATAGCGCTCGAACACTTCCGACAGGCCCTGCACGCGCGCTTCGTTGGCGGTGTTGCCGGCGGACATGCCGTTGGAAACATACAGGTTGCCGATGATGTTCATCGGAATGTACACGGTTTGCTGGTCGGACTGACGGGTAAACGGCAGCGCACACACGCCGCGATCGGCGTTGCCGGACTGCAGATCGACAAGATCGCTGGCGCTCAGCTCTTGCTGCGGATCGTAGAAGGCGTGCAGGCGTTCGTCGAGGATGCCGGCCGGCAGCGCGTCGTCTTCAGGGATCGGGAACCATTTCTCATTCGGGTAGTGCACGAAATCGCCTTCGGCGATCTGCCGGCCCAGATAGAAATCGGCGAAGAAGTAGTTGGTGGACAGGCGCTCGAAATATTCACCCAGCGCGGAGGCCAGCGCGGCTTTTTTGCTGGCGCCTTTGCCGTTGGTGAAGCACAGCGGGCAATCGCGATCGCGAATGTGCACTGACCACACGTGCGGCACCGGGTTCAGCCAGGAGGCTTCTTCGATGTTGAAACCGAGATCGCTCAGTTTCTGCTGGAAACGGGCGATGGAGTCTTCCAGGGCGGCGTCTTTACCGGGGATAAAAGTTTGCGTCATTGTCTTCACTTTTTGCGCGTACTAAAAACGCGCAATGATACGGGGTTTTACGCTGGAGCTCCACGTATTCCTAAAGCGGCGGCAAAGTCACAGTTTTTTTAAGGATAAAGGCCATAATTCAGCGAGTTATCTGTCACGGAGAAATCTAATGAAATCAGTGAAACTCAGCGCGTTAACCCTCCTGTTGACCGGCTTCAGCGCCTCGGCGCTGGCGCTGCCCAACATCACTCTGCTGGCGACCGGCGGCACCATCGCCGGCGGCGGCGATTCGGCGACAAAATCCAACTATACGGCGGGCAAGCTGGGCGTCGAGGCGTTGGTCGATGCGGTGCCGGCGCTGAAAAACATCGCCAACGTGCAGGGGGAGCAGGTGGTGAACATCGGTTCGCAGGACATGAACGATCGGGTCTGGCTGACGTTGGCGAAGAAAATTGACGCCGACTGCGGCAAGACCGACGGCTTCGTCATCACCCACGGCACCGATACGTTGGAAGAGACGGCCTACTTCCTCGATCTGACGGTGAAGTGCGATAAGCCGGTGGTGCTGGTGGGGGCGATGCGGCCGGCGACGGCGATGAGCGCCGACGGTCCGTTCAACCTGTATAATGCGGTGGTGACGGCGGCGGATCCGCAATCGGCCAACCGCGGGGTGCTGGTGGCGATGAACGACACGGTGCTGGATGCGCGCGACGTCACCAAGACCAACACCACCGCCGTGCAGACCTTCCAGTCGCCAAACTACGGCCCGCTGGGGTATATCCACAACGGCAAGATCGATTACCAGCGCTCGCCGCAGCGCAAGCATGCCCGTGATACGCCGTTCGATGTCAGCAAGCTGAACGAACTGCCGAAGGTTGGCATCGTCTACAACTATGCCAACGCCTCCGATGCGCCGGCCAAGGCGCTGATCGCCGAAGGCTATCAGGGCATCGTCAGCGCCGGGGTCGGCAACGGCAACCTGTATAAAACGGTGTTCGACACCCTGGCGACGGCGGCGCACAACGGTGTGGCGGTGGTGCGTTCATCGCGTGTGCCAACCGGCGCCACCACCGAAGATGCGGAAGTGGACGACGCCAAGTACGGCTTTGTTGCCGCCGGCACGCTGAATCCGCAAAAAGCGCGCATTCTGCTGCAGCTGGCGCTGACGCAAACCAAAGACGCGAAGCAAATTCAGCAGATGTTCAATCAGTACTGATCGTTTTCTCTTCTGCGGGGGCCGACCGGGGCTCCCGCAGCCATCTTGGCTGAATACAGCATAAAACACCGCGTTAACCCGCTGAATTTCCCCATGTCGCAGGGTTTTATCGTCCAAACAATCGCGACGGCCGCAGAGCCTTTCATCACCCGGCGCGGCCGTTTGCCGCCGACGGGCGAATAAGCGTTGCAGCCATGGGGCGTGAGTGATAAAACCGATGGGTTGGTTAACGCGAGCGTTAACTTCGGGCGTCTTTTCGACAGGTCGCTTTTCTGCGGCGAACAGTGAATGTGGTGAGGGGAAATGACTCAGGTTTATAATTTTAGCTCTGGCCCGGCGATGCTGCCGGTGGAAGTGTTGCGTCGTGCGGAACAGGAACTGTGCAACTGGCACGGGCTGGGCACGTCAGTGATGGAGATCAGTCACCGCAGCAAAGAATTCATCGCCGTTGCCGAGCAGGCGGAACAGGATCTGCGCGATCTGCTGAAAGTCCCCTCCAACTATAAAGTGCTGTTTTGCCACGGCGGCGCCCGCGCGCAGTTCGCCGCGCTGCCGCTGAACCTGCTGGGCGACAAGGCTACCGCCGACTATATCGACGGCGGCTATTGGGCGCACAGCGCTATCAAGGAAGCGGAAAAGTATTGCGTCCCGAACGTCATCGACGTGAAAACCTGTATCGACGGCCTGAGCGGCATCAAGCCGATGAAAGAGTGGCAGCTCAGCGACGACGCGGCTTATGTCCACTATTGCCCGAATGAGACCATCGACGGCGTGGCCATCGATGAAACGCCGGACTTCGGCGACAAGGTGGTGATCGGCGATTACTCCTCGACCATTCTGTCCCGCCCGCTCGACGTCAGCCGTTTCGGCGTGATTTACGCCGGCGCGCAGAAAAATATCGGCCCGGCCGGCCTGACGCTGGTGATCGTGCGCGACGATCTGTTGGGTAAGGCTCGCAAAGAAGTGCCGTCGATCCTCGACTACACCGTGCTGGCCGAAAACGACTCGATGTTCAACACCCCGCCGACCTTCGCCTGGTACCTGTCCGGGCTGGTGTTCAAATGGCTGAAAGAGCAGGGTGGCCTGGTGGAGATGCAAAAACGCAATCAGGCCAAGGCCGAACTGCTGTACGCGACCATCGATAAATCCGACTTTTACCGCAGCCAGGTGGCGATCGCCAACCGTTCCTGGATGAACGTGCCGTTCCAGCTGGCCGATGCGGCGCTGGACAAGGTGTTCCTCAGCGAAGCCGAGGCCATCGGCCTGCAGGCGCTGAAGGGCCACCGGGTAGTTGGCGGCATGCGCGCTTCTATTTACAATGCCATGCCGCTGGCCGGCGTGCAGGCGCTGACCGACTTCATGGCCGACTTCGAACGTCGTCACGGTTGATCCCGTCAGCTCGCCAGGCGCGGGCTGCCTCAGGCTGTTGTCCTTTTGCATTAAAGCGGCTCCGGCATTATTCCGGAGCCGTTTCGTTTATCAGAATTGGAGAGTTTTGTTCACATGGTGGATTCCCTGACGTTACACCCGGTCGCCCTGGTCAATGGCACCGTCAACTTACCCGGCTCCAAGAGCGTTTCTAACCGCGCTCTGCTGCTGGCAGCGCTGGCGAAAGGAACGACCCGGCTGACCAACCTGCTGGACAGCGACGACGTGCGTCATATGCTGAACGCGCTGCAGGCGTTGGGCGTGAACTATCAGCTTTCTGCCGATCGCACCGTCTGCGAAGTGACCGGCGTGGCCGGGCCGCTGGTGGCCGAGCAGCCGTTGGAACTGTTCCTCGGCAACGCCGGCACCGCGATGCGCCCATTGGCGGCGGCGCTGTGCCTCGGCGAAGGCGACGTGGTGTTGACCGGCGAGCCGCGCATGAAAGAGCGCCCGATCGGCCATCTGGTGGACGCGTTGCGTCAGGGCGGTGCGCAGATTGATTACCTCGAGCAGACCGATTACCCACCGATTCGCCTGCGCGGCGGCTTCCAGGGCGGCGACGTCACCGTTGACGGCAGCGTCTCCAGCCAGTTCCTGACCGCGTTGCTGATGACCGCGCCGCTGGCACCGCAGGATACGCAGATCCATATCAAGGGCGAGCTGGTTTCCAAACCGTACATCGACATCACGCTGCACCTGATGCGCACCTTCGGTGTCTCGGTGAGCCACGACAACTACCGGGTGTTCCATATCCAGGGGCGCCAGACGTATATCGCGCCGGGTGAGTATCTGGTTGAGGGCGACGCCTCTTCCGCTTCTTACTTCCTGGCGGCGGCGGCTATCAAGGGCGGCACCGTGCGCGTGACCGGCATCGGCCGCAAAAGCGTGCAGGGCGACACCAAGTTTGCCGACGTGCTGGAGAAAATGGGCGCGCACATTACCTGGGGCGACGATTTTATCGAGTGCAGCCGCGGTGAACTGCGCGGTATCGACATGGACATGAACCACATTCCGGACGCGGCGATGACCATCGCCACCGCGGCACTGTTCGCCGAGGGGCCGACCACCATCCGCAATATCTACAATTGGCGGGTGAAGGAGACCGACCGTCTGGCGGCGATGGCCACCGAGCTGCGTAAGGTAGGGGCGGAAGTGGACGAAGGCGAAGACTACATTCACGTCGTGCCGCCGGCCAAACTGCAGTTCGCCGAGATCGGCACCTACAACGATCACCGTATGGCGATGTGTTTCTCGCTGGTGGCGCTGTCGGATACACCGGTCACCATTCTCGATCCGAAATGCACCGCGAAAACCTTCCCGGACTATTTCGAACAGCTGGCACGCATCAGCCAGCCGGCGTAACCCGTCAAATCGTTTATTTAAAGGCCCCTTTGTGGGCCTTTATCGTTTTTAACCGTTGGCGACCGGCGTTTCTTCTATACTTTTTCGCGGTTGTGCGCTTATTTTCAACAACCGGACAGTTCCAGGGTAACAGATCGCCGTAGGGCAGCGTATAATACGCCACCGTATTTGCCCCTGATTGGGCAGGTGACAGAGAGCGCGGCGCGCGGGCTTAGAGCCGAAGCGCACCGTGTCTCTGTGAGGTTTTCTACCTGAAGGAGAGAGAAATGACGGCTACAGCCCCGGTGATAACCGTTGATGGACCAAGTGGCGCAGGCAAAGGCACGCTGTGTAAAGCGTTGGCCGAGTCCCTTGGTTGGCGTTTGCTGGATTCCGGCGCGATCTATCGCGTGCTGGCGCTGGCGGCGTTGCATCATCAGGTGGATATCACTTCTGAGGAAGCGCTGGTTCCGCTGGCCGCACATCTCGATGTTCGCTTCGTTGCCCAGGACGGCAAGCTGCAGGTGATTTTGGAAGGTGAGGACGTCAGCAATGAGATCCGCACCGAAACCGTCGGCAACACGGCGTCGCAAGCGGCGGCGTTTCCGCGCGTGCGCGAGGCGCTGCTGCGCCGCCAGCGTGCATTCCGCGAAGCGCCCGGCCTGATTGCCGATGGCCGCGACATGGGCACGGTGGTGTTCCCGGACGCACCGGTCAAGATTTTCCTCGACGCCAGCTCGGAGGAGCGCGCGCACCGCCGCATGCTGCAGTTGCAGGAGAAGGGCTTTAATGTTAACTTTGAACGTCTTTTAGCCGAGATAAAGGAACGGGACGACCGTGACCGTAATCGGCCTATCGCGCCTCTGGTGCCCGCTTCTGACGCCCTCGTGCTGGATTCTACCAGCATGTCGATCGAAGAAGTGATCCGGCAGGCGTTGACGTATGCACAGAAAGTGTTGGCGTTGCCGCAGCAATAAGCGCGGCGGCGCTATTGGCTTTTTGTCATATTTGTCATAGCGGTATCGCAATATATCGGGTAAAATTTTACCCCTGTAACCTTAAACCCTGTCGGCATGGAGCCAATGGCGGGGTATGTGAAACAACCCCATTCGGCGGGACGCTAAATGGACGTTAAACTAAAGAACCCTGAAGATTAACAACATGACTGAATCTTTCGCTCAACTCTTTGAAGAATCCTTAAAAGAAATCGAAACCCGCCCGGGTTCCATCGTTCGTGGCGTCGTTGTTGCTATCGACAAAGATATCGTACTGGTTGACGCCGGTCTGAAATCTGAGTCTGCCATCCCGGCTGAGCAATTCAAAAACGCCCAGGGCGAGCTGGAAATCCAGGTTGGTGACGAAGTTGACGTTGCTCTGGATGCTGTTGAAGACGGCTTCGGTGAAACCCTGCTGTCCCGTGAGAAAGCTAAGCGTCACGAAGCTTGGATCACGCTGGAAAAAGCATACGAAGAAGCTGAGACTGTAACCGGTGTTATCAACGGCAAAGTGAAGGGTGGCTTCACCGTCGAGCTGAACGGCATCCGCGCGTTCCTGCCAGGTTCCCTGGTTGACGTGCGTCCGGTACGTGACACTCTGCACCTGGAAGGCAAAGAGCTTGAGTTCAAAGTCATCAAGCTGGATCAGAAGCGCAACAACGTTGTCGTTTCTCGCCGTGCGGTTATCGAATCCGAGAACAGCGCTGAGCGCGATCAACTGCTGGAAAACCTGCAGGAAGGCATGGAAGTTAAAGGTATCGTTAAGAACCTCACTGACTACGGTGCATTCGTTGATCTGGGCGGCGTAGACGGCCTGCTGCACATCACTGACATGGCTTGGAAACGCGTTAAGCACCCAAGCGAAATCGTCAATGTTGGCGATGAAATCACTGTTAAAGTGCTGAAGTTCGACCGCGAGCGTACTCGTGTATCCCTGGGCCTGAAACAGCTGGGCGAAGATCCATGGGTTGCTATCGCGAAACGTTACCCAGAAGGCACCAAGCTGACTGGTCGTGTAACCAACCTGACTGATTACGGCTGCTTCGTAGAAATCGAAGAAGGCGTTGAAGGTCTGGTACACGTTTCTGAAATGGATTGGACCAACAAAAACATCCATCCGTCCAAAGTTGTTAACGTGGGCGACGTAGTGGAAGTGATGGTTCTGGACATCGATGAAGAACGTCGTCGTATCTCCCTGGGCCTGAAGCAGTGCAAATCCAACCCATGGCAGCAGTTCGCAGAAACCCACAACAAGGGCGACCGCGTTGAAGGTAAAATCAAGTCTATCACTGACTTCGGTATCTTCATCGGCCTGGACGGCGGCATCGACGGCCTGGTTCACCTGTCTGACATCTCCTGGAACGTTGCAGGCGAAGAAGCAGTACGTGAATACAAGAAAGGCGACGAAATCGCAGCGGTTGTTCTGCAGGTTGACGCAGAGCGCGAGCGTATCTCCCTGGGCGTGAAGCAGCTGGCTGAAGACCCGTTCAATAACTACCTGTCTATGAACAAGAAAGGTGCTATTGTTACTGGTAAAGTCACTGCAGTTGACGCCAAAGGTGCTACAGTTGAATTGGCAGGCGGCGTAGAAGGGTACCTGCGTGCATCTGAAGCCTCTCGCGACCGCATTGAAGATGCAACTCTGGTTCTGAACGTAGGTGACGAAGTTGAAGCTAAATTCACCGGCGTTGACCGTAAGAACCGCGTTGTAAGCCTGTCCGTACGTGCTAAGGACGAAGCTGACGAGAAAGACGCCATCGCAACTGTTAACAACAAACAGGAAGAAGGCAACTTCTCTAACGCAATGGCTGAAGCTTTCAAAGCGGCTAAAGGCGAGTAATGACGGGGGGCGGTTTTTGACCGCCCCGATACGGTAGTTTAGCTGCAAAGCTTGGAGGTACTATGACCAAGTCTGAACTTATTGAAAGACTTGCTGGCCAGCAATCTCATATTCCGGCGAAGGCCGTTGAGGATGCAGTGAAAGAGATGCTTGAGCACATGGCCGCAACGCTGGCCGAGGGCGAACGCATTGAGATCCGCGGATTCGGCAGTTTTTCTCTTCACTACCGTGCCCCGCGTGTAGGCCGCAACCCGAAAACCGGTGACAAAGTTGAGCTGGACGGCAAGTACGTTCCTCACTTCAAGCCAGGTAAAGAGTTGCGTGACCGCGCCAATATCTATGGCTAGTCGCTGACTGCTCATAGCGTTGTTGCTTGTAAAGAATATAAAACGGTGCCTTTAAGGCGCCGTTTTTTTTCGCCTGCGATTCTCTGCGAGCCGCTTGTGAATTGCGTACTGCACCGCATATGCGGTGTGGCTGCTGCATAGGCCTCTCTTATCCTGCCATGCTCACCGCATCTTCGTTAAAGCCTGCTGGCGGCGACATATCACCTCAACGATCCTGCTTGCTTGCCGTGACGCGTTTTTGCTCATGGTGGAGCCGATGGGAGAAGAGCGATCAAAATTTCGCTGGATCTGGCGATATTCGCCGTTATCTGCGGCATCCTGCCGCTGCTGGTTTTACCGCGGTTGCCAGAGCCATGGCTGCTGTGGCCGATGCTGTTTGTCGCTGGTTTACTGCTGCGCACCCGTTGGCCGGTCTGCCGTTATTTGGCCTGTCTGGGTTTTGGATTCATATGGGCGGTTTTCAACGCCGGAAGCCTGCTTGGGCAAATGGAGCGCCTAAGCCGCATGCCAGATGTAACGGCGGTGGCGCAGGTAAGCAGCGTCGCACTGAAGCCTGCCGCCAGTAAGCAGACGCTGATGCGCATCGAACGAGTCGACGGCCATTGGTTGGTGCCTGCACTGGCGTTTACCACGACGTGGGCCCCAGAACGGCAGCGGCTGTGCGCCGGGCAGCGTTGGCAGTTGAAACTGCGTTTGCGGCCGGTGCATGGCAAGCTCAATGAAGGCGGTTTTGACAGTCAGCGTTGGGCAATCGCACAGCGCCAACCCTTGACCGCGCAGGTCAGGCAGGCTCGTTTGCTGGATGGCGATTGCGGCCTGCGCCAGCGGATAATCAGCCATGCGGAAACCAACATCGGTGAATTGCGTTACAAGGCGGTGTTGCTGGCGCTGGCGTTTGGTGAGCGAACCGCACTGGAACAGGCTTTGCGCACGCTGATGCTGAAAACCGGCATTGCACACCTGATGGCCATTTCGGGGCTACATGTGGCGATGGTCGCTATTTTGTTTTGGGCGGTGCTGCGTGTGCTGCAGTTTTTTCTTCCCGCCCATCTGATTGGTTACCGCTTTCCGCTGGTCGCGGGCTGGGTGGCGACGCTGATCTATGTTTGGTTGGTGGGCGCCCAACCGCCGGCGGTACGCACCGCGCTGGCGATGACGCTGTGGATGCTGCTGCGCTTGCGCGGCGTTCATTGTTCTTCCTGGCAAGTGTGGCTGTGGTGCGTCGGGCTGATTTTGCTGTGCGATCCGCTGGCGGTATTGTCAGACAGTTTTTGGCTGTCGGTGCTGGCCGTGGGCTGCCTGATTTTTTGGTTCGAATGGGCGCCGCTCGGCGAGCGATTTCGTTCGGCCTGGTATTGGGCGCCGGTACGCTGGCTGCATATTCAGCTGGGCATGACGCTGTTGCTGGTACCGATGCAAGTTGCGCTGTTTTTAGGCCTGACGCTGACCTCGCTGCCGGCCAATCTTTGGGCGGTGCCCATCGTTTCATTGGTGACGGTGCCGTTGATTTTGCTGGCGGTGATCGGCGGCGTCTTCCCCTCGCTAAGTTACGGGCTTTGGTGGTTGGCCGATTTCACGTTGAGCTGGGTGTTTGTGCCGTTGCATTACCTGCAGCGCGGCTGGGTGGATTTGGGGGCTGCCTCGTTGCTGGCCAGCGTAGGGGGCTGGCTTATCGTTATCTGTTGGCGCTTTCATTGGTGGTGGCGCTACGCGCCGGGGCTGGCGACGATAGCGATATGCTGCGTGCTGTGGCGGGGAAAAGACCCTGGATACCGATGGCGCGTCGATATGCTTGATGTCGGGCACGGCCTGGCGATGGTGATAGAGCAAAACGGCAAAGGCATATTGTATGACACCGGCGATCGTTGGCCTGCAGGCAACGCCGCCGAGCGGCATATTTTGCCGATGCTGAAATGGCGAGGCATTGAACTGGAACAGATCATTATCAGCCATGCTCATCTCGATCATATCGGCGGGCTGCCGACGGTACGGAGCGCGTTTCCACAGGCGACGGTGCGCAGCCCGATACGCGGCGAGGGACACTTGCCCTGCATCGCAGGCGAGCGTTGGCGCTGGCAGTCGTTGCAATTCGAGGTGCTGTGGCCGCCGAAAACGCTCAAAAGGCCGGTCAATGACGACTCCTGCGTGATTCGCATCGACGACGGGAAATACAGCCTGCTGCTTACCGGCGACGCGGAAAAGAAGGCGGAGGCACAGCTGATTCGATTGCGCCGCGACCGTTTAGCGGCCACGGTATTGCAGGTGGGGCACCATGGCAGCAGAACGTCTTCGACGCCGCCGTTTCTGCGCGCGGTCAATCCTGAGGTGGCGCTGGCGTCAGCATCTCGTTACAACAAATGGCGATTGCCGGCGCGTAAGGTGGTCGCCAGATACCGGGCAAATGGCATTACATGGCGTGATACGACGCGCTCCGGCCAGTTATCGGTACTTTTTTTCGACAACGATTGGCAAATTAAAGGCTTTCGCGAACAATTAATGCCCCGTTGGTACCATCAGCGGTTTGGCGTAGAGGGTGATAATGAGTAAAATAGGCCGCTATTTCTTCCGATGCTGGTATTTGCATGATGAATGATAAAGATCTCTCGACCTGGCAGACGTTCCGTCGACTCTGGCCGATGATCACTCCTTTTAAGACCGGGCTGATTGTGGCCGCCATTGCGTTGATTATGAACGCAGCGGGGGACACGCTGATGCTGTCTCTGCTTAAACCGCTATTGGACGATGGGTTTGGAAAAACCGACAGCAGCGTGCTGGTGTGGATGCCGCTGGCGGTGATTGCGCTGATGCTGATGCGCGGCGTGACCAGCTTTGTTTCAAGCTACTGCATTTCCTGGGTTTCCGGCATGGTGGTGATGCAGATGCGCCGCCGCCTGTTTGGCCACATGATGAGAATGCCGGTGGCCTTCTTCGATCAGCAGTCCACCGGGACGCTGCTGTCGCGCATTACCTATGATTCCGAGCAGGTGGCTTCCTCCTCTTCCAGCGCGCTGGTGACCGTGGTGCGTGAAGGGGCTTCGATTATTGGCCTGTTCATCATGATGTTCTACTACAGCTGGCAGCTGTCGGTGATCCTGATCGTGCTGGCGCCGATCGTTTCCATCGCCATTCGCCTGGTGTCCAAGCGTTTCCGCAACATCAGCAAGAACATGCAGAATACCATGGGGCAGGTGACCACCAGCGCCGAACAGATGCTGAAAGGCCATAAAGAAGTGCTGATCTTCGGTGGCCAACAGGTGGAAACCGAGCGCTTTAACTCGGTCAGCAACCGCATGCGTCAACAGGGCATGAAACTGGTCTCCGCGTCTTCGATTTCCGATCCGATCATTCAGCTGATCGCTTCGCTGGCGCTGGCGTTCGTGCTGTTTGCCGCCAGCTTCCCAAGCGTGATGGAAACCCTGACCGCCGGGACCATCACCGTGGTGTTCTCGTCGATGATCGCGCTGATGCGTCCGCTGAAGTCGCTGACCAACGTGAATGCCCAGTTCCAGCGTGGGATGGCGGCCTGCCAGACGCTGTTCTCTATTCTGGATATGGAACAGGAAAAAGACACCGGCACCCGCGAAGTGAAGCGTGCGAAAGGCGATATCGAATTCCGCAACGTTACCTTCTACTACCCGTCCAAGGAAACGCCGGCGCTGCGTGATATCAACCTGAAAATTGCCGAAGGCAAGACCGTAGCACTGGTGGGGCGCTCGGGTTCGGGCAAATCCACTATCGCCAACCTGCTGACGCGTTTCTATGATATCCAGGAAGGCGAAATCCTGATGGACGGCCACGATCTGCGCGAATATACCCTGGCCTCACTGCGTAATCAGGTGGCGCTGGTCTCGCAAAACGTGCACCTGTTTAACGACACCATCGCCAACAACATCGCCTATGCGCGCGAGAGCGAATACAGCCGCGAGCAGATTGAGAAAGCGGCCGAAATGGCGTACGCGATGGACTTCATCAACAAGATGGAGAACGGCCTGGATACGGTGATTGGCGAAAATGGCGTGATGCTGTCAGGCGGCCAACGCCAGCGTATCGCCATTGCGCGCGCGCTGCTGCGCGACTGCCCGATCCTGATACTCGACGAGGCGACTTCTGCGCTGGATACCGAGTCCGAGCGTGCCATTCAGGCCGCGCTGGACGAACTGCAGAAAGATCGCACTTCGCTGGTGATCGCGCACCGTCTGTCTACGATTGAGAAGGCGGACGAGATCCTGGTGGTGGAGGACGGCCGCATCGTTGAACGCGGCGAACACGCCGCACTGCTTGAACAGCAGGGCGCTTATGCGCAGCTGCATCGTATGCAGTTTGGCCAATAATGATTGAGCGCATCTGGTCCGGCGGTTCGCTGCTTTATCTGGCGCTGCTGCCGCTCTCCTGGCTGTATGGCCTGTTCAGCTGGCTGATTCGTCTCAGCTATCGCTGTGGCCTGCGCAAAAGCTGGCGCGCGCCGGTGCCGGTGGTGGTGGTGGGCAACCTCACCGCCGGTGGCAACGGCAAAACGCCGATGGTGATCTGGCTGGTGGAACACCTGCAGCAGCGAGGCTATCGTGTTGGCGTGGTCTCACGCGGCTACGGCGGCAAGTCGGCGGTCTATCCCCTGGTGCTCAATCAGAATACCTCGACCCGCGAGGCGGGGGATGAGCCGGTGCTGATTTATCAGCGCACCGGCGCGCCCGTGGCGATCGCACCCAAGCGAGCCGAGGCGGTGCAGGCCTTGCTGCAACAACAGCCGCTGGATGCGATCATCACCGACGACGGTTTACAGCATTATGCCTTACAGCGTGATTTTGAGCTGGTGGTCATCGACGGCGTGCGTCGTTTCGGCAACGGCTGGTGGTTACCGGCCGGGCCGATGCGCGAGCGTGCCGCGCGGCTTGGCAGCGTCGATGCGCGCGTCGCCAATGGCGGCGTGGCGCAGGCCGGGGAGATCGCCATGCGCCTGCAGGCGCGTGATGCGGTAAATCTGCTGAGCGGTGAACGTCGCCCGGCGGCCGAGCTGCCGCGCGTGGTGGCGATGGCGGGCATCGGTCATCCGCCGCGTTTCTTCGCGACGTTGGAAAAGCTGAACGTTGAGGTGGTGCAGGAAGTGGCGTTTGCCGATCATCAGGAATATCAGCAGGCGCAGCTGACGGGGCTGGTTACCGCAGAGCAAACGCTGCTGATGACGGAGAAGGACGCGGTGAAGTGCCGCGCCTTTGCCCAGCCTAATTGGTGGTATTTACCGGTTGATGCGGTGCTACCGTCCGCTCAGGCTGAGCAACTGCTGCAGGATATCGAATCTCTGCTGACCAAGTAACCTCAGGATGCCAGCGTGACAAGCCCCAGGGCTTGCGCGCAGGCTTCCAGCGAACGCTGCTGGGTTTGCTGATACAGCGCCAGCTCGTCGATCACCTCACTGCCCAACGCTTGTTCAAACGCAGCCCGGCTGGAAGCGGCGTTGTACTGTGCGTGGCGGCTGTCCCCCAGATTTGACTGGAAAATCCCCGCTGCGCTGACCGGCAGAAAATCTTCATACACCAGCGGCTGGAAGCGAACGTGTTCTTTCTCGAGCAGTTGCTCCAGGGTACTGTGTTTATCCAGCGTCTCTTTGGCCGCCAGGCCGCATTCGGTCGGGAAATAGCGGAACCAGGCCAGCTGTTGCTCGCGCAGCGTGGCGTAATCATCAGGAAACGCCCGGAAGTTTTCCTCCAGCAGTTGATAGTAACGCTCGGCGTTCTTCTCGCTTGGCGGAGCCTGCAGCGCATCGTTGGTCGCCTGCAGCAGGCGGTCGTAGAGTGCGCGTCCTTTAGGCGTCAGTGCCACGCCGCGCTGTTCGATCTCGCCGAAGCGCGCGGTATGGTGACCAGCAACGGCGTGGCCGTCGCGCTCAACGAAATCGACGCTTTCTTCCAACGCCTTGAAGCTGGTCTGGCGCAGCAGGATCGCACGGCGGCGGCGCGGTGGGCCTTCGATGACCGCCTTGGGCGTAATGCCGCGGCCGGGCATCGCCTGTTGAACGCGATCGATATCCAGCGTGCGCGGTGTCAGGTGGTTGATATGCGGCCCTTTAAACGCCACGACGTCGGCGATCAATCGATGCTGATCGTGCAACTGCCGGTATTCTTCGGCGCTGACTGTCGCCTGATTGTGCCAGCGGAAGGTTTCCAGCGCTTGTTCGACAAATTCCTGCGCCTGCGCTTCATTCAATCCACCTTGCGCTTCCTGCAGCGCGATCAGTTCCAATGCGCGATCGGTAAAGATGCGGCGGCGCGCCAGCAAGCGCTCGGCCAGCTCACGCAGAGCGGGATCTTCTATCAGTTCCAGGCGCAGCAGGGAGGTGAACACGCGGAAAGGACTGATCTGCAGCGCGTCTTCATGTACGGCGCGAAAAGCGGTGGAGTGCACCGGAACGCCCGCTACCGACAGGTCATAGTAACCGACCGGCGCCATGCCCATCACCCGGAACAGGCGGCGCAGGGTGGCCAGCTCGCCTGCAGTGCCGACCCGGATTGCGCCGTGGCGCTCCATGGCGAGGCGTTCTATCTCGCCGGTGATTTGCAACTGATGAGCCAGAGCGGCATCTTCGCGCAGAACCTGTCGATTGGTTTCCGCCACCAACTCCAGCAGATCGCCGTACAGCGGTACCTCCTTTTGGTACATGTCCGACATCGCGTGGGAGAATCTGGCGCGGATTTCATTAGGTGAAACGAACTGCTGGGCGGTCATGCGCATAGCTCCTTGATTCAGCATAATCTGAAAAATCGTGTTTTTAGCGGCAAAAGTGCTGGCGAAAAAGTCGTCTGCCTTGTTTTCCCCTCAAGTTTAGCCATCTGATTTGGGATTTGTTATAGAGGCGCCAAGCATATTAGAGTTTTATGCGTTAGCTCTCATTTGCAGCGCACAGACGGACAAATGATGCGCCGGCCTGGGGGAAGAGGCGGTGGATGGGCTGCGAAGAACGGTAAATTAATTCATGTGTATTCAGGGGGATAAAAATAAATTCGGCGTAATGGCGAATTTAATGCAATAAACCTCTTGTGCATTCACCAGATTTATGAGTAAATGCAAATCGGCCTGTAATCCAGACCTACTTTATGTTCGAGTTTAGAGTTAAGCAGTTCCTCCAAAAACGTTATCATCCGATTCCGCTTCAAAGACGAACCTTCTAAGTACCTCCCATAAGTAATGTTTCTGAAATGGCCCCAATTGCCTCTTATGGCAGGTTTTGTAAATATATTTAAAGGTAAATGTAATGTCTAAGAAGACTGGTCAGGTTAAGTGGTTCAACGAAAGCAAAGGTTTTGGTTTCATTGAGCAGAACGACGGCGGCAAAGATGTATTCGTACACTTCTCCGCAATCATGACCGACGGTTTCAAGACCCTGGCTGAAGGCCAGCGCGTCGAGTACACCATCCAGGACAGCCCGCGCGGGCCGGCTGCCGCCAACGTAGTTGCTCTGTAAGATTACAGGGAACGCGTATAAGAGATCTTAATACAACCATGGTGACGCTTTAGCGCCGAGTCATGCGGAAGATATTAAGTTCAACAAGCCCGCCTTAGTGCGGGTTTTTTATTTTTTTTGCTCACGAGAGGTTTGTTACGAAAAACTTTAGGATGGGCTGGTAGCGTCCAGACAATATAAAAAATGACGTTGTCAAGGATGCTCAAGTAAAAGGATATAAGTTATGTTTAAAAATACTGTGTTAAAAATGGGCCGCGTGAAATGGTTTAATCAGGCCGAAGGCTATGGTTTTATTTCACCGGTAGATGGCAGCGACGAAATCTATGTCAATCGCAACGCTATCGCCAACACCAAAAATAAGTCGTTGAACGAAGGTCAGAACGTTGAGTTCTCGATCTATCGCAGCTCGCATGGGCTGTCCGCGGCAGACGTTATCGCGTTCTGATCGCATCCTCCTTCCTCGCCAGTGCCGGTGTCGCCACCCGCAAGCACTGGCGAAGATAAATCCCTCGATATCCACTATTATCAGGCCACTGCCTACTTGCCACGGATATCAGGATGACCACCCCGATAATTTCCCTTACCGCTGCTCGCGCGCTGCACCTTGCCGCCCAGGGGCTGCTTTCTCCGCTTAAACGCCAGGCTAAGCCCGATGACGTCGTGAGCGCGATCCAGCGCATGGGGCTGTTACAAATCGATACCATTAGCGTCGTCGCCCGCAGCCCGTATCTGGTGCTGTTCAGCCGTTTGGGCGCCTATCAGTCGGAGTGGCTGGAGCAGGCGCTTGCCGGCCGCAAGCTGTTCGAATATTGGGCGCACGAAGCCTGTTTCCTGCCGATTGAGGATTTTGGTTTGCTGCGGCACCGCATGCTGGCGCCTCATGATATGGGCTGGAAATATTCAGCCGACTGGGTGCAGCAGCACCAGGCGGCGATGGACAGCCTGCTGCGGCACATCGAACAACAGGGGCCGGTGCGCTCCGCCGATTTCAGCGCCGAGAAAAAGGGCAACAGCGGATGGTGGGACTGGAAACCGGAGAAACGACACCTGGAGATCCTGTTTACCGCCGGCAAGCTGATGGTAGCCGAACGCCGCAACTTCCACCGGGTTTACGATCTGACCGAAAGATTGCTGCCGGCCTGGGACGATGCGCGTCATACGCTGCCTGCGGAGCAGGCGCGCAGGCAGATGCTGCGCCGCACCTGCCGCTATCTGGGTATCTTTCGCGCTGAATGGTTGGCAGATTACTATCGGCTGAAACGCGTGGCGCCAAAAGCCTTGCTGGCAGAGCTGCAGGAGCAGGGGGAGATTACGCCAGTGCAGGTAGAGGGGCTGGAAGGGCCGTTCTATGTGCATGAATCTCTGGCGGAACTGCTGCCGCTGGCGGAACAGGGCAAACTCAAATCGACGGTCACCAGCCTGCTGTCCCCCTTTGACCCGGTGGTATGGGATCGGCGCCGGGCGCTGGAGCTGTTCAACTTTGACTATCGGCTGGAGTGTTATACGCCGAAAGAAAAACGCCGCTATGGGTACTTCACCCTGCCGGTGCTGCACCGCGGTGAGCTGGTGGGGCGCATTGACGCCAAGGCGCACCGTCGCCAGGGGGTGTTCGAGATCATCAGTTTCCATGCGGAGCCGCAGGTGCGCTTCGGCAAACAGCGGGCGCAGGATATCCGGCAGGCCATCGCGCGTACGGCCAAATGGCACGGTGCGCAACGCGTCGCGCTGGGCGACATTCCGGCGGCGTTGGCCGCTGAATGGGGGGCCGGCTGGGAAGTGGGATAACGAACGACGCCGTCGGTGGGTAAAACGAAGTTCAGCGCCGCTCGTTACAAAGGGGCTCAGTGGCTGAAGTTAGCGAACAGAGCGATGATTTTATGCAGACGTTTGATCACGTATCACGGCCTTTTTTGTGATTTACATCACAAAATTCTACGCCGGGATGCGCCCCAGTTCAAGCTGTTGCCCCCGCGCGATGAGGAAATATCGGTGGGTTGGCGCCACCGATGATTAACCTGAGGCCGGGCGTTATGCTATCCTCACAGCCTTTCCCAGATGACCTATCCCCTTACGGAGGATGCATGGACCACCGTTTACTCGAAATCGTTGCCTGCCCGGTATGCAACGGCAAACTCTATTTCAATAAAGAAAACCAGGAACTGGTGTGCAAAGCGGACGGGTTGGCTTACCCGCTGCGCGACGGCATTCCGGTGCTGTTGGAAAATGAAGCGCGTGCGCTGTCGCTGGATGAGAAGCACGCATGAGTTTTATCGCTATTATTCCCGCCCGCTACGCCTCGACCCGTTTGCCGGGTAAACCGCTGGCCGATATTCACGGCAAGCCGATGGTGGTACACGTGATGGAGCGCGCCCGCGAGTCCGGCGCCAGCCGCGTCATCGTGGCGACCGATCATCCTGAAGTCGCCAAAGCGGTGGAAGCCGCCGGCGGCGAAGTGTGCATGACCAGCCCGGATCACCATTCCGGCACCGAGCGGCTGGCGGAAGTGATCGCGCACTACGGCTTTGCCGACGACCAGATCATCGTTAACGTGCAGGGCGACGAACCGCTGATCCCACCGGTGATCGTGCGTCAGGTGGCGGAGAACCTGGCGGGCAGCCAGGCCGGCATGGCGACGCTGGCGGTGCCGATCGAGAGTGTCGAAGAGGCTTTCAACCCCAACGCGGTGAAGGTCGTGATGGACGCGCAGGGCTACGCGCTCTATTTTTCACGCGCCACCATTCCGTGGGACCGTGAGCGTTTCGCCGCGTCGAAAGAGAGCATCGGCGACAGTCTGCTGCGTCATATCGGCATCTACGCGTACCGCGCCGGCTTCGTGCGTCGCTACGTCAGCTGGGCGCCGAGCCAGCTGGAACAGATCGAGCTGTTGGAACAGCTGCGCGTGCTGTGGTACGGTGAAAAAATCCACGTGGCGGTCGCGAAAGCGATCCCGAGCGTGGGGGTCGATACGCCGGAAGATCTCCAGCGCGTGCGCGACAGCATCCAACCCTGAGCCTGAGTTCGTCGGCGCGCCGCGCAACGCGCCGACGATGCAATCCCCATGATTGTTCCCCGTTTTGTTGATCTGCGTTGAAGAATTTTTCCGCTCACCGTTCGATGATGTTACATCCCCCCTTATTAGCCTGAGGTGAATGCCTTATGGAGCAGTTACGCGCCGAACTGAGCATTGTGCTGGGTGAGTCCATCAGCCGGCTGGAGCGGGTGAGCGAGCAGCCTTATGCGCATATGTATTCGCTGTACGATCGGCAGGGCAACGCGATCCCGCTGATGGCGAAAAGCTTTATCTGTCAAGGCATCGCCCAGCAGGAGGCTTACAAGCTGTCGATGCTGGCGCGCGACGGGGATATTCGGCTGCCCACGGTGTACGGCGTGGTGTGTACTCAACAGACGCCGTATAAGGAAATCCTGCTGATCGAGCGCCTGCGCGGCGTGTCGGCTGAAGCGCCGACGCGCTCGCCGGATCGCTGGAACATGCTGATGGAACAGATCGTTGACGGGATATTGGCCTGGCACCGCATCGACAGCCACGGCAGCGTCGGCAGCGTTGACAGCACGCAGGAGAACGACTGGTTTTGCTGGTATCAACAGCGGGTCGAAGTGCTGTGGGCGACGGTAGTCAATCTCACCACCCCGCAGCTGACCATGGCGGATCGGCGTTTGTTGTACCGCACGCGCGAAACGCTGACCCATTTCTTCGTCGGCTTCGACGATCCCTGTGTTCTGGTGCACGGTAACCTGTCGCTGCGCAGCATGCTGAAGGATCCCAAAAGCGATCAGCTGCTGGCGATGCTTAATCCCGGCGTGGTGCTGTGGGCGCCGCGTGAATACGATCTTTTCCGCCTGTGCGAGGCGGGTATGCCCAGCCAACTGCTATTCCGCTATCTGCAGCGCGCGCCGGTCGCCGACGCTTTCCTGGCGCGGCGCTGGCTGTATGTGGTGTGGGAAGCGGTAGGGCGCTTGGTTCATACCGGCAAGCTGGAGCGGCGGCCGTTCGACTATGCGTCGCAACAGCTGCTGCCCTGGCTGGCCGGTTGAACGGGCCTTACTCGGCGCCGGCGCGATCCGCGCCTTTCAGCCACTGCCACAGGCTGCCCAGCGTTTCATACCAGGCACGTTCGGTATGGCCGAGGAACATCGAGGACGGTGTGGCGCGATCCCAGATATTCAGCGGCGAGTCGATCGCCAACTGGTTGGCCGGCGCCGGGATCGGGTGCAGGCCTTTCGCCTCGAAGAAGCGCATGGCGCGCGGCAGATGGTTGGCAGAGGTCACCAGAATGAACGGTTGCTCGCCGACCAACTTGGCGACCTGAGCGGCTTCTTCCTCGGTATCGCGCGGTTCCCTCAGGATCACCATATCGCTGCGCGGCACGCCCAGGCTTTCGGCCACCAGCGCCGCCGTGGCGGCGTTGCTTTGCATGCTTCCGGCGGATGCGCCGGTAAACACCATTCTGGCGCCGGGATGTGCAAGGTAAAGCCGCACGCCTTCCGTCACGCGCGGCAGGCTGTTGCCGAGCAAATTCGAGCTGGGCGCCCAATCGGGATTGTAGGTATAGCCCCCGCCCAACACCACGATGTAACTGACCGGATCGTTGCCGCGATAAGTCTGGTATTGGGCTTCGATCGGCCGCAGCAGCCGGTCGGCCACCGGCTGCAGGCTGAAAAGCAGTAAAAACAGCCAGCTCAGCGTAAAAATCGTCTTACCGCTTTTTTGCCAGCGGGTGAACCACAGCAGCAGCAGCGCCAGCCCCATCAGCAGCATCAACAGCGGCAGCGGCATCAGCATGGCGCCAAAGAACTTTTTCAGGTTGAACAGCATCGAAAATCAGATCCTTTTGGGTGAAAAATCGGCATCCAGGCATAAACCGGCCGCAAGAAGATACATTCTAAGCCAGTCTGTGCCAAAATAGCAGGTTTGAATAGGCGTGCGCTTTGCCGCCGACAAGAATGAGATCAGCGGAGCTGTTGTCCATGCAGGATCGCAATTTTGACGATATTGCTGAAAAATTTGCGCGTAATATTTACGGCACCACGAAAGGAAAAATTCGCCAGGCGGTGGTTTGGCAGGATCTGACCGGGTTGCTGGCGCAGTTGCCGCAGCGGCCGCTGCGCATCCTCGACGCCGGGGGCGGTGAAGGCCATATGGCCTGCCAGCTGGCAGAATTAGGACATCAGGTGTTGTTGTGCGATCTTTCTGGTGAGATGATCCAGCGCGCCGCGCAGCTGGCTGAGCAGAAAGGTGTGAGCCAGAACATGCAATTCGTACAAAGTTCTGCGCAGGATATCGCTCAACATTTGGAACAGCCGGTTGATCTGATATTGTTTCATGCAGTGCTTGAATGGATCGCCGAGCCCGAAGCGGCGCTGCAGGCGTTGTATGACTGCCTGACGCCGGGCGGCGCGCTGTCGCTGATGTTCTTCAACGCCAACGGCCTCTTGATGCGCAACGTGGTGTTGGGTAATTTCCAACTGGTGGATCCCGAGGTCAGGCGGCGCCGCAAGCGTTCGCTGTCGCCGCAATATCCGCACGATCCGCTATTGGTCTACGGTTGGCTGGAACAGCTGGGCATGCGCATCGGCGGCAAAACCGGCGTGCGGGTGTTCCACGACTATCTGCAGAGCAGACAGCTGCAAACACAAAAATTTGAAGAGTTACTGGCGCTTGAACAGCACTATTGCCGGCAGGAGCCGTACGTGAGTTTGGGGCGCTATATTCACGTCATGGCGCATAAACCAAACCTGAAGGACGAACTATGAGTGAATTTTCCCAGACAGTACCCGAACTGGTCGCCTGGGCACGGAAAAATGATTTCTCTATTTCGCTCCCTACGGAGCGTCTCGCATTTCTGCTCGCCATCGCCACCCTGAACGGCGAACGGCTGGACGGCGAGATGAGCGAAGGTGAGCTGGTTGATGCATTTCGCCATGTCAGCAAGGGTTTTGAACAGACGCATGAAACGGTGGCGATGCGCGCCAACAATGCGATCAACGACATGGTGCGCCAGCGCCTGTTGAACCGCTTTACCAGCGAACTGGCGGACGGCAACGCGATTTACCGCCTCACGCCGCTGGGTATCGGCATTACCGATTACTATATTCGCCAACGCGAATTCTCCACGCTGCGTCTGTCGATGCAGCTGTCGATCGTGGCGCAGGAACTCAAGCGCGCCGCCGACGCCGCCGACGAGGGCGGCGACGATTTCCATTGGCACCGCAACGTGTTCGCGCCGTTGAAATATTCGGTGGCGGAAATCTTCGACAGCATCGACATGACCCAACGCGTGATGGACGAGCAGCAGCAGAGCGTGAAAAACGACATCGCGGCGCTGCTGAGCAAAGACTGGCGGGCGGCGATCTCCAGCTGCGAGATGCTGCTGTCGGAAACCTCGGGCACCCTGCGCGAGCTGCAGGATACGCTGGATGCGGCGGGCGATAAGCTGCAGGCCAACCTGCTGCGTATCCAGGACGCGACCCTCGGCAACGTGGAGCTGGGCTTTGTCGACAAGCTGGTGTTCGATCTGCAAAGCAAGCTTGATCGCATCATCAGCTGGGGCCAGCAGGCGATCGACCTGTGGATCGGCTACGATCGCCACGTACATAAATTTATCCGTACCGCTATCGATATGGATAAAAACCGCGTGTTCGCCCAACGCCTGCGCCAGTCGGTGCAAACCTATTTCGACCACCCGTGGGCGCTGACCCATGCCAATGCCGATCGCCTGCTGGACATGCGCGACGAAGAACTGGCGCTGCGCAGCGAGGAAGTGACCGGGGAACTGCCGCCGGATCTGGAGTTCGAAGAGTTCAGCGAAATTCGCGAACAGCTGGCGGCAATGATCGAAGAGGCGCTGAAGGTGTATCAGGAACAGCAGATGCCGCTCAACCTTGCAGCGGTGATGCGCGATTATCTGGCGCAATATCCGCGTGCGCGTCATTTCGACGTGGCACGCTTAGTGGTCGACCAGGCAGTGCGCCTCGGTGTGGCTGAAGCAGATTTCTCAGGGTTGCCGGCGGAATGGCAGGCAATCAATGATTACGGAGCCAAGGTCCAGGCCCATGTCATCGACAAATATTGAACAAGTAATGCCAGTCAAGCTGGCCAAGGCACTGTCCAACTCGCTGTTCCCGGCGCTGGACAGCCAACTGCGCGCGGGTCGTCACATCGGTATCGATGAGCTGGACAACCACGCCTTTTTAATGGACTTCCAGGATGAGCTGGAAGAATTTTACACCCGTTACAGCGTCGAGCTGATTCGGGCGCCGGAAGGTTTCTTCTATTTGCGCCCGCGCTCCACCACGCTGATCCCGCGTTCGGTGCTGTCCGAGCTGGATATGATGGTCGGTAAAATCTTGTGCTACCTGTATCTCAGCCCCGAGCGCCTGGCGCATGAGGGCATTTTCAGCCATCAGGAGCTGTACGACGAGCTGCTGAGCCTGGCCGATGAGAACAAGCTGCTGAAGTTCGTCAACCAGCGCTCCACCGGCTCGGATCTCGATCGGCAGAAGCTGCACGAAAAGGTGCGCACCTCGTTGAACCGCCTGCGCCGCCTCGGCATGGTCTACTTCATGGGCAATGACAGCAGCAAGTTCCGCATTACCGAGGCGGTGTTCCGCTTCGGCGCCGACGTGCGCAGCGGCGACGATCCGCGTGAAGCGCAGCTGCGCATGATTCGCGACGGCGAGGCGATGCCGGTTGAAACCAGCCTGTCGCTGAACGATGAGAATGAGGCTGAGGATCAGCAGGTTGATAACGCTCCTGACGGTGCAGAGGATGAACAGGAATGATTGAACGCGGTAAATTTCGCTCGCTGACGCTGGTTAACTGGAACGGCTTCTTCGCCCGCACCTTTGATCTGGATGAGCTGGTGACCACGCTGTCCGGCGGTAACGGGGCAGGGAAATCCACCACCATGGCGGCCTTCGTCACCGCACTGATCCCCGATCTGACGCTGCTGCACTTCCGTAACACTACCGAAGCGGGCGCCACCAGCGGCTCGCGCGATAAAGGCCTGCACGGCAAGCTGCGCGCCGGCGTGTGTTACTCGACTCTTGACGTCGTCAACTCGCGCCACCAGCGCGTGGTGGTGGGCGTGCGTCTGCAGCAGGTGGCGGGGCGCGATCGCAAGGTCGACATCAAACCGTTCACCATCCAGGGCCTGCCGACCGCGGTGCAGCCGACCGAGCTGCTGACCCAGACCGTGGGTGAGCGCCAGGCGCGCGTGTTGTCGCTGCAAGAGTTGAAAGAGCGCGTGGAAGAGATGGAGGGGGTGCAGTTCAAACAGTTCAACTCCATCACCGATTACCACTCGCTGATGTTCGATCTGGGCGTGATCCCGAAACGCCTGCGTTCGTCCGCCGATCGCAGCAAATTCTACCGTCTGATTGAAGCGTCGCTGTACGGCGGTATTTCCAGCGCCATCACCCGCTCGTTGCGCGATTACCTGCTGCCGGAAAACAGCGGCGTGCGTAAGGCGTTCCAGGACATGGAAGCGGCGCTGCGCGAAAACCGCATGACGCTGGAAGCGATCCGCGTCACCCAGTCGGACCGCGACCTGTTCAAGCATTTGATCTCCGAGGCCACCTCGTATGTGGCGGCGGACTATATGCGCCACGCCAACGAACGCCGCATCCACCTGGATGGCGCGCTGGCGCTGCGCAGCGATCTGTTGGGCAGCCGCAAACAGCTGGCCGCCGAACAGTATCGCCATGTGGAAATGGCGCGTGAGCTGAGCGAACAGAGCGGTGCCGAATCCGATCTGGAAACCGATTACCAGGCCGCCAGCGACCACCTGAATCTGGTGCAGACGGCGATGCGTCAGCAGGAGAAGATCGAACGCTATGAAGCCGATCTGGAAGAGCTGACCTACCGTCTGGAAGAGCAGAACGAAGTGGTGGCCGAGGCGAGCGAGCAACAGGCCGAAAACGAAGCGCGCGCCGAAGCGGCCGAGCTGGAAGTGGATGAGCTGAAGAGCCAGCTGGCCGACTACCAGCAGGCGCTCGACGTGCAGCAGACCCGCGCCATTCAGTACCAGCAGGCGCTGCAGGCGTTGGAGCGCGCACGCGCCCTGTGCCAACTGCCGGATCTGACCGCCGATAACGCGGAACAGTGGCTGGACACCTTCCAGGCCCGCGAACAGGAAGCGACCGAAGCGCTGCTGATGCTGGAACAGAAGCTGAGCGTGGCCGACGCCGCGCACGGCCAGTTCGAGCAGGCCTACCAGCTGGTGGGGAAAATCGCCGGCCAGGTCAGCCGCAGCGAAGCCTGGCAGTGCGCGCGCGAATTGCTGCGCGACTGGCCTTCGCAGCAGCACCTCGCCGAGCGCGTTCAGCCGCTGCGCCTGCGCCTGAGCGAACTGGAACAGCGCCTGCGCTCGCAGCAGGACGCCGAGCGCCTGCTGCAAGAGTTTTGCAAACGCCATGGCCAAGAGTACCAGCCTGACGATCTCGATATGCTGCAGCAGGAGCTGGAAGAGCGCCTGGAAGCGCTGTCGCAGAACGTCAGCGAAGCCGGCGAACGTCGCATGGAGATGCGCCAGGAGTTGGAGCAGATCCAGCAGCGTATCCGTGAGCTGACGGCGCGCGCGCCGGTGTGGCTGGCGGCGCAGGACGCCCTGGGCCAGCTCAGCGATCAGAGCGGAGAGCCGCTGGAAAACAGCCAGCAGGTGACCGAATACATGCAGCAGCTGCTGGAGCGCGAGCGTGAAACCACCGTCGAGCGCGACGAAGTGGCGGCCCGCAAACGTGAAGTGGAAGCACAGATCGAGCGTCTCAGCCAGCCGGGCGGCGCGGAAGATCAACGCCTGGTCACGCTGGCCGAACGTTTCGGCGGCGTGCTGCTGTCGGAAATTTACGATGACGTCACCATCGACGACGCGCCTTACTTCTCGGCGCTGTACGGCCCTTCGCGCCACGCTATCGTGGTGCCGGATCTGTCGCTGGTGCGCGAGATGCTCGAAGGGCTGGAAGATTGCCCGGAAGATCTTTACCTGATCGAAGGGGATCCGCAGTCGTTCGATGACAGCGTGTTCGCCGTCGAAGAGCAGGACAAAGCGGTGGTGGTGAAGATCGCCGATCGCCAGTGGCGTTACTCCCGTTATCCGGAAGTGCCGTTGTTCGGCCGCGCGGCGCGCGAAAACCGTCTGGAAGTGCTGCATGCCGAGCGTGAAACGCTGGCGGAGCGCTACGCCACGCTGTCGTTCGACGTGCAGAAAACCCAGCGTTCGCACCAGGCTTTCAGCCGCTTTATCGGTACCCATCTGGCGGTGGCGTTCGACGCCGACCCGGAAGCGGAGATCCGCGGCCTGAACGCCCGTCGTGGCGAGATCGAACGCGCGCTGAACAATCACGAAGCGCAGAACCAGCAGCAGCGTCAGCAGTACGAACAGGCCAAAGAGGGCATTTCCGCGCTCAACCGCCTGATGCCGCTGGTGTCGTTGCTGAACGATGAAACCTTGCAGGACCGTGTCGACGAGATCCGCGAAGAGCTGGAAGAGGCGCAGGACGCCGCGCGTCATATTCAGCAGCACGGTGTGTCGCTGACCAAGCTGGAACCGCTGCTGTCGGTGCTGCAGAGCGATCCGCAGCAGCATGAACAGCTGCAGCAGGATTACGCGCAGGCGCAAAGCGTGCAGCGTCAGGCTAAACAGCAGGCGTTCGCGCTCACTGAAGTGGTGCAGCGTCGTGCGCACTTCAGCTACACCGATTCTGCCGGCATGCAGAATGCCAACAACGATCTGAACGATAAGCTGCGCCAGCGTCTGGAGCAGGCGGAAGCCGAACGCGCCCGCGCCCGTGAGCAACTGCGTCAGTATCAAACCCAGTTCACCCAGTACAGCCAGGTGCTGGCTTCGCTGAAAAGCTCGTACGACGCCAAGCGCGACATGCTGAAAGAGCTGAGCCAGGAGCTGGTGGACATCGGCGTGCAGGCCGACGCCAATGCCGAAGCGCGCGCCCGCGCGCGTCGCGACGAACTGCATGCGGCGCTGAGCAACAACCGCGCTCGCCGCAATCAGCTGGAGAAACAGCTGACCTTCTGCGAAGCCGAAATGGACGGCCTGCAGAAGAAACTGCGCAAGCTGGAACGCGATTATCATCAGCTGCGCGAGCAGGTGGTGACCGCCAAGGCGGGCTGGTGCGCGGTGATGCGCCTGGTGAAAGACAACGGCGTGGAACGCCGCCTGCATCGCCGCGAGCTGGCGTATATGGATGGCGACGAGCTGCGCTCGATGTCGGATAAGGCGCTCGGTGCGCTGCGTCTGGCCGTGGCGGATAACGAACACCTGCGCGACGTGCTGCGCCTGTCGGAAGATCCGAAGCGGCCGGAGCGTAAGATTCAGTTCTATATCGCGGTGTACCAGCACCTGCGCGAGCGCATCCGTCAGGACATCATCCGCACCGACGATCCGGTCGAGGCCATCGAACAGATGGAAATCGAGCTGGGCCGTCTGACCGAAGAACTGACTGCGCGCGAGCAGAAGCTGGCGATCAGTTCGAAAAGCGTGGCCAACATCATTCGCAAAACCATTCAGCGCGAACAGAACCGCATTCGCATGCTGAACCAGGGGCTGCAGGCCGTTGCCTTCGGCCAGGTGAAGAGCGTGCGCCTGAACGTCAATGTGCGCGAAGCGCACGCCACCCTGTTGGACGTGCTCTCCGAGCAGCAGGAACAGCATCAGGATTTGTTCAACAGCAACCGTCTGACCTTCTCCGAAGCGTTGGCCAAGCTGTATCAGCGCCTGAATCCGCAGATCGACATGGGGCAGCGCACGCCACAGACCATCGGCGAGGAGTTGCTGGACTACCGCAACTACCTGGAGATGGAAGTGGAGGTATACCGTGGCTCCGACGGCTGGCTGCGTGCGGAAAGCGGCGCGTTGTCTACCGGTGAAGCCATCGGTACCGGGATGTCAATCCTGGTGATGGTGGTGCAGAGTTGGGAAGAAGAATCCCGCCGCCTGCGCGGTAAAGACATCTCGCCGTGTCGCCTGCTGTTCCTCGATGAAGCGGCGCGTCTGGATGCCAAGTCGATCGCTACGCTGTTCGAACTGTGCGACCGTCTGGAGATGCAGCTGATCATCGCGGCGCCGGAAAACATCAGTCCGGAGAAGGGCACCACCTATAAACTGGTGCGTAAAGTGTTCCAGAACCACGAGCATGTGCACGTGGTGGGGCTGCGCGGTTTCGCCGGCGAGCCGCCGGCGCTGGGTACTGCGCCGGTTGAAACGCCGTAACGCAGAAAAACGCCCTAAAAATCCGAAAATAGCCGCCGCAGGGTGGCTATTTTTTTGTGCGCGTGGATGATAGTCCTGCTTTTTTATCCGTTGAAAAGCGGTTAGTTTAATCACATAAACAGTTATTCGACGCCTGCAGGGCGAAACGGCCTTTCTGTTTGTATACTGAAACTATATGCAGTTTTTGACGTTTTTTTTGTGAGCATACAGGGGGCAAGGGATGTTGCTTAAAAAGGGAAACTCTCTACGACGTTTGGCGCTGAGTGGCGCTATCGCCTGTAGTCTTGTGTCGTCGTTTTCCGCATCGGCTACCGTCACGGCGTTGCCGGTGGCATCAGCAGGCATGTCCGTTGCGCAGAGCCGTTCTGAGCTGCTGGCCGCGTTGCCGCGCGGCATGGATTTGCACTACCTTTCCACGCTGGCACCGCTGTATGCGGCGAATCACATGCAGCCGATGTGGCAGGATCGCGAAGCCGTTCAGCAGTTTCAGCAGCAGCTGGCCGAACTGGCGATGTCCGGCGTGCAGCCGCAGTTTACCCAATGGGTGAAAATGTTGACCGATCCGGCGCTCAGTGAAGCGGGCCGCGATGCGGTGCTGTCCGATGCGATGCTGGGCTATTTACAGTTCGTCTCTGCCATCGGTGCCAACGGCAACAACTGGCTGTACAGCAATATTCCCTACAAGCTTGGCTTGCCGCCCACCGCGGTGATCAACCAATGGCAACTGGCGGTGCGCCAGGCGCGTACCCTGAGCTATGTGAATTCGCTCGCGCCGCAGCATCCGCAATACGCCAAGATGCATCAGGCGCTGCGCGACATGCTGGCGGACAATCGTCCGTGGCCACAGGTGGGCAGCGGCCCGAGCCTGCGCCCAGGCCAAATGAGCAACGATATCCCGGCGCTGCGTGAGATCCTGACGCGTACCGGCATGCTGGCTGCCTCGGCGCCGGAAGCGGAGCCGGAACCGGCGGTGGTCTCGGCGAAGAGCAATGAGCCCGACGATGGCGGGCTGACGGTAGACGAAGAGAAAAGCCGCGTGACGGTCAGCCCATCGGCGGCGCCGGTAACGGAGTTGACTGCGGAGCAGACGCCGCCGCAGATTGGCAGCGTGGTGAGCGACAATCTTTATACCAATGAGCTGGTGGAGGGCGTCAAGCGCTTCCAGAAATGGCAGGGGTTGACGGCGGACGGCGTGATCGGCGTGCGCACCCGTGAGTGGCTCAACGTGTCACCGAAAACCCGCGCCGCGCTGCTGGCGCTGAATATCCAACGCCTGCGAATTTTACCGGGGCATGTCGGCACCGGCATTATGGTGAATATTCCCAACTACTCGCTGACCTACTACCAGAACGGCAATGAAGTGCTGTCTTCCCGCGTGATCGTCGGGCGGCCGAGCCGTAAGACGCCGCTGATGAGCAGCGCGTTGAACAACGTGGTGGTCAACCCGCCGTGGAACGTGCCGACCACGCTGGTGCGCGAGGACATTGTGCCGAAGGCGATGCGCGACGGTAATTACTTCCAGAAACACGGCTATACGGTACTGTCGGGTTGGAGCAACGATGCGGAAGTGATCAACCCGGCGATGATCGACTGGAGTATGGTTTCTGCGCGCAACTTCCCGTACCGCGTCCGTCAGGCGCCGGGTGCCACCAACTCGCTGGGGCGCTTCAAGTTCAATATGCCGAGCTCGGACGCCATCTACCTGCACGATACCCCGAACCACAGCCTGTTCCAGAAAGATATCCGCGCACTCAGCTCCGGCTGCGTGCGGGTGAATAAGGCTTCCGATTTGGCGAATATGCTGCTGCAGGACGCCGGCTGGAACAACAGCCGCGTGTCTTCCACGCTGAAAGAGGGGAATACCACTTATGTGAATATTCGCCAGCGTATTCCTGTAAAACTGTATTATCTGACCGCCTGGGTTTCGGATGACGGCCAACCGCAATTCCGTACAGATATTTACAATTATGATAATACGGTGCGATCGGGCGCACAAATTTTGGCTCAGGCCAAAAAATTAATGCAGTAAATGCAGTAATTATAAATAAATAACGGTCAGAATGTTTGGCTATACCGCAGGCCCTCGTCGCCGGGGGCCTGTAAACCTAGGCGTATCGCGGGTTGACTCAGCATACGCAGGCGGTTATGGTTCGGACAGTGCGCTGCTTTGTGCATTTATTTTGACATTCTTGCCGGGTTTAATAGAGTCATGGACAAAATTGATCATCACCGCCGTAAATGGCTGGCGCTAGGTGGCGCCGCTATGGGCATAGCGCTGCTTCCAGGGCAGGCGTTTGCCAGTCTTTCCACCGCTCGACCGCGTATTTTAGTGCTGAATAACCTGAATACCGGTGAATCTATTAAAGCCGAGTTCTTTGACGGCAAAGGTTACAATAAAGAAGAGTTGGTGCGGCTAAATCATCTGTTCCGCGATTATCGCGCCAACAAGGTTAAATCGATCGATCCCCGCTTGTTTGATCACCTCTATCGCCTGCAGGGGCTGCTGGGCACCAGCAAGCCGGTGCAGCTGATCTCCGGATACCGTTCCGTAGATACCAACAACGAACTGCGTGCGCATAGTCGCGGCGTGGCCAAGCACAGCTACCACACCAAAGGCCAGGCGATGGATTTCCATATCGAAGGCATCCAATTGAGTAATATACGTAAAGCGGCGTTAAAAATGCGCGCCGGTGGTGTAGGATATTACCCACGTAGCAACTTCGTACACATCGATACCGGCCCGGTTCGGACCTGGTAATCGCTGTGCCATCAGTGAATAACGCCGCCCCTTGCGGACGCGGCGTTATTGTCGTTGGAGCCTTATGAAATACCATCTTATTCCCGTTACCGCCTTTAGCCAGAATTGCAGCCTGATTTGGTGCGAAAACACGCAGCAGGCGGCGTTGGTCGATCCCGGCGGTGAAGCGGAGAAAATCAAAGCGGAAGTCGCGCGGCAGGGGGTGACGATCACTCAGATTCTGCTGACGCACGGCCATTTGGATCACGTCGGTGCGGCGGCGGAGCTGGCGGACCATTATCAGGTGCCGATCTACGGCCCGGATAAAGAAGACGCGTTTTGGCTGGACGGTTTGCCGGCGCAGAGCCGGATGTTTGGACTGGAAGAGTGCGCGCCGCTGACGCCGACCCGCTGGCTGTCGGAAGGCGATGAGATGCAGGTGGGTGAGATGACGCTCAAGGTGCTGCACTGTCCAGGGCATACACCGGGCCACATCGTCTTTATCAATGAGCAGGCGCGTTTGGCGCTGGTGGGCGACGTGCTGTTTAACGGCGGCGTGGGGCGCAGCGACTTCCCGCGCGGTGACCATCAGGCGCTGATTGCCTCTATTCGTACCAAACTGTTGCCGTTGGGCGACGACATGCGTTTTATTCCCGGCCACGGCCCGATGTCGACCTTCGGTCACGAGCGCCAGACCAACCCGTTCCTGCGCGAAGAGCCGGCGGTGTGGTAACGATTATTTCCCGGCAGTGACTAGTCCTGCTATAGGTTGACACTTTTCA